>JADHTG010000029.1 GCA_016776505.1 Bacteroidota bacterium | reverse complement strand
AGCAGCTTAGGGAGGCTGTTTCTGAGTTGGGGAAGTGCCGTTGTGATGACCTATTCCGTTCTTTTTGCTTCCGGTAAGCTGATCTTCAGGGAATGGAAGGAGTTCCTGTTCTTTTTTGGGGTGTTTGTAATTGCTTTATGGGTTTTATTGAGGAGTTTGAAGGAGGATATGACAACATAATGGACTTCGACTACGCTCAATCCATTAATTCGTTCAGTTGCCCTGGGCGCCTGCCTGCACAGGCTGGGTGTCGAAGGGCAATTTAAATCAGGCTTGCGGATTAAAAATCACTTTTCCATCCGACATGTTGGTGATGTATTGATAGAGTCCTTCAAAAGCTTCTTCCAGTTTTATCACTTTCTGGATTTTGGTTTCCACTTCTTTCCTGATGATTAAATCCTGCAGGAATTCAGAAACTTCTGATAAGCGTTTCCCTTTGTTTTCTCTCTTCCAGTCTCCGAGGTTGAATCCCGAAAAACTTTTCCCCTTAAAAATGGTGTCCAGCACATCAAAGCTGGAGGCATTCTGTCCGCTTAACCCGCCATATAAAACCAAGCCGGATTTCGAAGGCATATTATTCAAAAGCAATCCGCTATGATCTCCACCAACAGCATCAAAAGCCATGGTGGCATTGAGTGCATGTGCCATTTCCCGGAATTGAGATTCAAATTCCTTATCCCTTGAGTTGAGCACATACTTTTCCCCTTGTGATTTTAGCAGTTCAACATGGGCAGGCCGCCTGACAATGTTGAGTAGCGGAATCCCCTCTTTTTCTGCCAGTTTGCCAACAAAAGCTCCCACCACACCAGCTGCTGCATTTTGAACAATGCCTTTATCCCCCCGTTTTAATGTTATTTCAAATAAACCATAGGCCGTAAATGGATTTACATAAAAGCAGGCGGCTTGCTCAACTGGCATCTCATTTTTCAATACAATGCAATGTGTGGGTTCTGTCAGGAAAAATTCAGCCCAGGTGCCGTTTTCATCCTGATGACTGAAAGTACAAACCCGTTTCCCAAGCAATTGTTGTGCTTCTCGATCATCACCTGCTTCAATAACGATACCTGTGCCTTCAAAACCTGCTGCTTTGGGCAAGGTTTTGCGAATGTTGTACATGCCGCGCATGAAGGCAATATCTGAGGGATTGCATGGACTTCCGTCTATTTTAACGAGTACTTGTTTTCCTGCAGGTTTAGGAGTTTCAATCTCCGTTATTTTCATCCCTTTCAGCATGGCCGAAAGGTTGGATTGGTATTCTTCTATTATTAGTGCTTTCATGTGCTTTTTATCACCATCCGAAGCCCTGATTACTGATCACTGATCACTGATTACTGATTACTGATTACTGATTACTGATTACTGATCACTGGTTACTGATTACTGCTTACTGATTACTGCTTACTGATTACTGCTTACTGATTACTGATTACTGATTACTGCTTGCTCGAGAAGGCCCAAAGAATAATTTGCAACTAATTCCCTTCAATTCCCAATAATTCAAATTCCTTCGAGAGCCAGAATTTGGTCTCTGATGTTTTCTGATGGACGTTGTGCATTGGCATCAATGATCTTCCCATCCCTGTCAAGAAGAATGAAACGGGGAATGGAACGTATCTGGAAAAAGTTGGCAACAGCTGTATTCCAGCTACCAGCGTACAATTGCAACCAGGCAGGTTGATCGCTTGAAATCATTTCTACCCAGGCTTCTTTATCCTCATCCACTGAAATAGAAATTATCTCAACATTGTTTTCTTTCAAATCATTTACTAAAGTATCTAAATGAGGAATTTCTAGCTTGCAGGGTCCACACCAGGTTGCCCATACATCCAGGTAAACATACTTTCCCTTGAAATCGCTAAGTGAGAATTCATTTCCATCCATATCAGGATAGGTAAAATCTTCAGCCAACTTACCTGGCTCAATAGTCAACCATTTTTCATACTTTTCAGTGATGTAATTTTTGTAACTTTCATTGTTGCAATCACTCAAAAAGTTTTGATACAGTTCATTCATATCCTTAATACCATAATAATCCAGCTGATCTTTCATGACTTTAAATAAGGCATATGATTTTATGTCAGAATTGTTATAAGCTGATTTTGCTGCTTCATAATTTGAAAGTATCTCACCTAAATCATTGTTTGCATAATTGCTATCGGCAGTATACATTTCATTTCCTATGCGTGTATAATTGTGTTGGATAAAATTCCTGAAATTATGTAATCTGAGTAATTCAGTTTTATTTAAATCCAGATCATCTACAAAACTGTAATAATTATCGCTTACTTTAAAACTATCCTCATCAGCAAAATAACGATGTGCATCCTGATAATATATTCTCGTTAATGCCCAGTCGTAAAGTGCTACAGTTGATTCCGTTTCTTTGAATTCCGCGCTGAGATTTTCCTGTTCATTAATATAATCCTGCCATGACTTTAAGATATCGGCCGTTTTCCGGATGAACAGCTCTTCATTTAATCCATAGAGTAAATCATTTGCAGGTTTTAATTCTGCCAGGAATGTCTTTTCATTCATCAGGAATACATTAATATCCTGACCTGTTCCGCTAAAGTTCAGATTATCACCCAAATTTTCAGCCTCCACTTCAAACTTCAGCTTATCGCCCGGAGCTAAATACAGGATATTCCTTTTTCGTCCGTGTCTTATCATATAAAAACCTGCATCATCGAGTTCCATATTGAATTCGAAATTTCCATTTTCATCCAGGTAAGCAGTATCAGATTGAAATAATTCATCAGACAAATCTATCAGGCTGATCACGTCATTTACGGGATTGAGAATAACACCACTTACAAAGGCAGTAACAGGCTTGTTAGTACAGGAAGTGATAAATAAAAGAATCGATAAGGGTAGTAATAATAGGATATGCTTCATGATTTATATATTTGAAATTTGTTTGTAAGATATTTTACTTGAATAAATTTTTGAGAGGTATCGTATTTCTGTAAAACCACCTATTTCGGGGCAATCCCTCAGGTCTTTTCGCATAATTCTTGAAATTTGAATATTTACCTGCCCGGGACTTAATTCTGAAAGTTCAGCTGCTTCAACAAAAATACGGCTACTGCCTTTCACATCTGTTACAAAAACAGCTTCCACTCCTTCCGAATCTTTGATTTTGAGATGGAACTCTTCATAGGTTGCCAGTGGTTCTCCTTCAAGTTCGAAATGCAGATTATTATTTTTTGAAAAACTGTCGGCTACAGACAATATACCAATGGGTACAATCTGAAATCCATTCTTATAACGTTTTTTTTCAGTATCTGTAAATGCATAATTGATTTCTTTTGTAGTAAATGGAATTGAGCCTCTGCTGTAAATGTAACCTCTGAAAAGCCTGTTTTTTCCATTTAATTCTTTCCCGTTTACAGTAATTGTGCTGGGTTCTGAAAGAATTAGCGAAGTGCCCTTATCTCCACCGAATCGGAAAACAGCTTCCACATAAGTACTTTCATCTTCTGCATCCCATGTCACGTAATATTTCTGGTAAATTTGAGATTGATTAACATCCTTTGAATCTGCAATTTCTGATGAGGAACAAGATAATAGGCTAAAGACCAATGAGATAGAAATAATCTTATACAAGGACATAGTTATAGCTTTCATTTTTGTAAATTGACCTGAAAGTTTCTTTGCATAATGCACATAACACATGAAAGCGTTTTTATTATCACAGAAGATGCAAATTTAATTCATTATTGATAAGGATTAGGAAAATGATTAAAAGCTTTTCAGATCGCTTTGCCTGAAGGTCCATTCAGGTGTAAGTAAATCTTCATTTTCACGCAGCTTGTACCAGGGAGAATATCCCTCATCATTCGGATTAACTAATACATGAATTTCCTGGGCAGGCATATAGCTTTGGGCAAGCATAAATATTTTTTCGCCTGTTCCCTTGTGAATAGCAATATCCAATACAATGATTGCATGACCAGGAAAACCTCCCTGGATAAACACATCACCAGCTTTGATATCCAACGGATTATTGACTTTCTTCAATTCCTTATTAAGCGAATATGTTCCTGCATAATTAAAAACCAGGTCCATGTATTTTCGGAAATTCGAGTAGGAATAATTTTTAGAAGATGTTTTGGCCCAGCTGACATGATTGCCTGTGATATTTGGTCTGAAACCCTCCGCATAATCTATCCATTTGGCTTTGTCACCACTGGTGAAATTGAAATGAATATCCTCGAAATTCTGTTGTTCGTAGAGGTATTCTGCTCTTAACCTCATAACGGCATCTGCACATTGCTGTAAATCTGTATCTCCAACATCCATTTTTACCACTTTATACTGTGCAGACTGGTTGAATTTCTTTGTTCCATCGAATAAATAAACGATATTGTTTTCAGTTTTCAAGGGGAGATTTCTTAAATAGTCAGCAAATGAATTTGGTTCAATGGTCTGTCTTTCATAATTATCAGGAGTTTGAATTAATCCTACCTTATCAATTATCACATGTTCAATCTCCACTTGATCGGCTTCATTGGATTCACTTTGTTCATGGGATTTAATGGATGATTTGCATGACAACAAGAATGTGATTAATAATAAGATGTGTATTTTAAACATGCTTTAGCCGTTTATTATAATACGTAAATTTAGCCTAATTATTACATCCGGAGATCTTAAAAACTTTTATGATAGTGATGTAGTTATTTGATCCTGTTTTACGTAGAATACAAAAACGAATAATATGAAATAAGATTTGCAAACAAGTTGTAAAATAAGGTTTAATTTTGCCGTGCTTGGAGTAAGCTGTTACTTTGTGTACATGATCATTTCTTAATTAAAAATATTTTTATGTCGATAAAACAAAAAACCCATGATCTGAAGAAGCGAATGAAGGGAGCCCTGGAGGGTGGGGGAGAAAGAGCCATTGAAAAGCAGAAATCAGTTGGCAAGATGACTGCGAGGGAAAGGATTATTGCCTTGCTGGATCCCAAATCATTTCATGAATATGATTTGTTTGTTGAGCATGCTGCAAAAGATTTTGACATGGATAAAAAATATTTGCCAGGTGACGGGGTCATTACCGGTACTGGTACTATATATGGCTATCCAGTTTGTATCTATGCCCAGGACTTTACTGTGGCCGGAGGTTCATTAGGATATATGCATGCCAAAAAGATCACCAAGATCATGGATCATGCCATGAGACTAAAAGTTCCATTAATAGGGATTAATGATTCGGGTGGCGCAAGAATTCAGGAGGGAGTGAATTCTTTGGCCGGTTATGGAGAAATTTTCTATCGAAATACACAGGCATCAGGAGTTATTCCTCAGATTTCTGTCATTCTTGGTCCTTGTGCAGGAGGTGCGGTATATTCACCCGCATTAACTGACTTTGTATTTGTAGTGCAGAATATATCAAAAATGTTTATTACAGGTCCTGAAGTTATTAAAACGGTTTTGGGAGAAGAGATCAGCATGGAGGCACTCGGTGGTGCACGTGTTCATGCTGAAAAAACAGGTAATGCACATTTTTATGCAGAAAGCGAACAGGAATGCTTTGAGCAGATCAAGCAATTGATAAGCTTTATTCCATGGAATAACATGCGGAAAGCACTTACTTATCTCAAGAAAGAGCCCAAACAGGAAGAATATAATATTGGTAAAATCTTTCCCAGCGATGCCAAACAGCCTTATGATGTGAGAGATGTGATCAGAGCAATAGGTGATGATTCTGCATTTCTGGAAGTAATGACCCTGTTTGCACCTAATATTGTGATTGGCTTCAGTCGTTTGAATGGTGAAACGGTTGGTTTTGTTGCCAACCAGCCACTTTATTTAGCGGGAGTTTTAGACGTGGATTCATCTGATAAGGCAGCGCGCTTTATCCGATATTGCGATGCTTTTAATATTCCCCTGGTAACATTGGTTGATCTTCCCGGCTATCTTCCCGGAGTGGATCAGGAGCATGCTGGTGTGATCAGGCATGGTGCAAAAGTACTTTACGCTTATTCTGAGGCCACTGTTCCAAAGATTACTGTAATTGTTAGAAAAGCTTACGGTGGAGGTTATATCGGCATGTGTTCACGCCATTTAAAAGCTGACTTTGTGTTTGCATGGCCAACTGCTGAAATCGCGGTGATGGGTCCTGAAGGAGCAGCCAATATCATTTTCAAAAATGAGATCAATAGTGCTGAAGATCCCGATAAAGTAAGGCAACTTAAGATTAAAGAATACAAGAAAAAATTTGCGAATCCTTATGTGGCTGCTGCTTATGGTTATGTGGATGCAGTTATCGAACCCACTGAAACCCGGGACTTCCTGATACATGCCCTGGAAATTTCACAGCATAAATCTGAAGAAGGTCCTAAAAAGAAACATGGAATTCCTCCTTTTTAAAATAGTAAACAGATGAACATGAAAGAAGAAGAAAAAAAGGAATCCAAATATTCAACCTTTGTAGTACATACTGCTAAGTATAAAACTTTGCTGACCAAATCCTTTATGGAGCGTAAATCATGGGAACCTGAAAATACAAATATCATCAAGGCCATAATACCGGGAAATATTAATAAAATAATGATTAAAAAAGGCGATGTTGTAAAAGTGGGGGACCGGCTGCTGGTTTTGGAGGCGATGAAAATGTACAATCAAATACTTTCTCCGGTGAATGGAAAAATAAAGAGCATCAAAGTGAAAGAAGGGGAGATTGTTGCAAAAAATGCCATTTTAGTTGAATTAGAATAGAATTGGATCATGTATATTAGAAGGCTTGTCAGGATTGATGAGCCTTTTTTATCGCATTATTTTAAAACCTAAAATATTAATTAGATTCTCTAACAAATAATTCTTTTGAAATCATCATTTCAATTACCCGGATTAAACTCTTTACGTTTTTACGCAGCATTTCTTGTGATTATCTATCATATAAAAACTTCTTTTGTCAGCAATAATATTTTTCAGTTCAGAAATTTCCCAATCCTAATCAAAAGTGATGAAGCTGTGTCTTTCTTTTTTGTACTTAGCGGCTTTTTAATAACTTTTCTATTATTACAAGAAAGGAGAAAAACGAGCACAATAAAAATAAAAAAATTCTATATAAGAAGAATATTAAGGATTTGGCCTTTATATTTTTTTATAATTCTAATTGGTTTAGCATCAAATTTTATTCTCATACCTGTTTTAAATGATCAATTACATTCTGACTTCAACTTTTTTCATGCAATAATTGTATATGTTTTATTCTTGCCAAATCTATTTAATACATTCTTTTCTGTGGGAGCAATATTGAATCCAATATGGTCTATTGGAGTAGAAGAACAGTTTTATTTATTTTGGGCTCCCATTGTCAAATTTTTTTATGAACGGATATTTTATATACTGATTTTAATATTCACTTTGTTTATTATAATACGACTCACCGTTTCATTCAATCCTTTTAATTTTGATAATAGAGTTGTGAAATTCGTATATACATTGCGATATTTTTACATGGCTGCCGGGGGAATTGGAGCATATTTTGCCACAAAATATCCTGAAAAATTAAAGGTCTTTATATTTCAATCGAAAATAAGCCAGTTTCTTCACTTAATTTTACTTATGGGATATTTGTTTTTCTACCTTTATGAAAGAGTTCCCCAAATTCATTTTATATTTTTTGATATTTTCCTTTCGTATCTTTTTGTTTGGATAATTATGAATTTCTCATTGAATAGTAGCCGAATATTTAACATTGGAAATAAATATACAGAATGGCTCGGAAAAATTTCATATGGTTTGTATATGTACCATATGATAATAATTACAGCGATCGTATTTATTATTCAGAAACAAGATATAATGATCTCTAATTCCTTGAATTTATTAGTGGTTCTAATTATAGTTTTTTTGCTTACAGTTGCTATTGCTTTTTTGTCTTATACTCTACTCGAAAGAAAATTCCTCCGGATTAAAAAGAAACATCAAATCATTAGTACCTAGATTTTAATCAATGAATTTTTTCTTTAATTTTTTGGATGCTAATCATGTAACCTTCCTTAAAAATCGAACTCACAAAATCACTATGTTTCCGCCCTCTGCGATAATCCGGCTCCTTCAAGGGATGCCTTAGATATTTTTCCATCAAATCAGTGCTTTCAGATACATTTAGAATCGCCTGATAAAAAACGACCTGGCTTGTCCGATAAACGGAGGAACCCAGTATTTTTTTATCTCCAATAGCAATATCCGAGATTCCCTTTTGATTTAAATTATTGATCCCAAGGTAAGATAATGCAGTTATGATTTTTGCATTTGCCATTTTAAAATACTTGCGTGGATTTTCGAGTTTTTGTACCCTGATTGTAGTGGCAATAACTAAAGTGTTAGGTGTAAGTATAACAGATTCTCCTCCAGATGGTCGCCTGTAAACACAGACATTATCTTTGGCAACTTGATCTAAATTCAGAGATTTATCCATTTTATTACTCTGGCCAAGTACAATGTATATTTCATCAGGAATCCATGTTTTGAACTGGTAATCAGGCCAGTTTTTATCCTTGAGAATATCTATATCCGGTAGCTTGTACGGTTTTACCTTGACATCCATAGGATAAAATTTAAGGATTGGCAGTCAGGCAGTTTCCCTATTTATGAATCGCTTTATCTACTGCATCAAATCCGGCTTCCATAAATATTTCAGATACCGTTGGATGAGCATGAATAGTCTGAGCAATATCATACACAGTACCCTCTATTTGCATATAGGCAGATGCTTCAGCAATCATATCTGTTGCATTTTCAGCAATTATCTGAACACCCAAAACCTGTCCATATTTTGTTTCCGAAATCAAACGCACCAATCCTTCCTGCAGCCCTTCTGTAAGGGCTTTCCCATTTGCTGATAAGGGGAATTCATTTATTTTATATGCATAGCCTTCATTTTTTATTTCAGCTTCACTCATACCTATTTGTGCAATTTCAGGTGTGGTATAAATATTCAGAGGATACAGCTTCAAATTCAGACTATTCTTTATTCCTTTTAAATGATTAATGACCCAAATTCCCTGGGCTGAAGCAGCATGTGCCAGGTAGCTTTTTCCATTTACATCTCCAATGGCATAAATTCCTTCTATAGCAGTCATTAAATTATCATCTGTTGGAATAAATCCATTATCATCCGTATCTATTTTTATATCAGAAGGTGGTGTGATTCCATTCCTGTAATTGCAATTGATGACTATGTCACATTTAACTTTTTGTTCACCGACTATTAAATGACCATTCGAATAGGAATCCACCTGTTCGGTATGAATGATTTTGATTTGATCTTCAATTAACTTCTTTTCCAAATAATCAGATAAATAAGGATCAGCATCGTGTATAATAAACTGATGATCAAGCAGGACCGTTACTTCCTTCCCAATAAATCTGAAGAATTGAGCCATTTCAGCAACTGTTGGTCCATGACCTGTTAATACTACATGGGTTGGAATCTGATCCAGATCAAAAAGCTTATCTAATTCCACCAGAATCTTTTTCGGTACATTTTTATGCACAGGTTTGGGATAAGAGCCTGTTGCAATAATCATATTTTTGCCTTCAATATTTCTATTATTGACAGTTACTGTATTTTGTGAAGTTATGCATGCTTCACCTATGAGAATTTCAACTCCATTTTTCTTTAATAAATGGCTAATACCCCCTCCTAGTTTTTTAACAATTAGGTTTGCTCTTTTTTTAGCATTCTCCCAATTGAAACTCACTTTCTTCATATCTATGCCATCTATGCCAAATTTACTGGATTGATTCAGCCGACGATAGAATTTAGCACTTTCTATTAGAGATTTAGTTGGAATACATCCCCAATTGAGACACATTCCCCCGATCTGTTTTTTCTCTATTAAAATGGTTTTAAGTCCTAGCTGTCCTGCCCGGATAGCCGCTACATAACCAGCTGGACCTGAACCTATTATTATGACATCATATTCCATAATCTGAGAATTGATTGTTTATTTAAGTCTTGAATAAGAAATTGTCAAACTGATAAATTGACAAACTGTGAAAATTGTTCCATTCATACTTCTGGCGTTCCATTCTGTTTTACAATTTGATCATTTAACAATTTGTCAATTCAATTTAATCCATAAGTATTGAAATAGGATCTGCCAGGTACTCCATGAGCTGGTTCAAAAATCGAGTCACATCCCCTCCATCTATTATTCTATGGTCAACTGCCAAAGACAAAGGTTGAACAGTGCCTATAATTATATTATCATTTTTAATGACCGGTTTTTTGACCAATCTTCCTACTCCCAGTATCCCCGCTTGAGGATAGTTTATCACAGGATTGGCATGTAATCCGCCGATTGAGCCGTAATTGGTAATAGTAAAAGTACCATCCTGCATGTCTTCCAGCTTAAGTGTCCGTTTTTGAGCTTTGTTTGAGATTTCATTAATTTCCTGTGCTAATTCAAAAATAGACTTCTTGTCCGCATCTTTTATTACCGGGACGACTAATCCATCCACCGTATCTACTGCGATACCCATATTTACATAATTCTTAAAAATCATGCGTTCATTTTCCATGTCCAGCTGAGAATTGAGCGTTCTGAATTTTTTCAATGCCAAGGCTGTGGCTTTCACTACGAAAGGAAGGTAACTGAGTTTCACTTCTTTCTCTTCGTAAATTGCCTTATATTTACTTCTAACACTCACCAATTCAGAAACTTCCACCTCCTCATGAACTGTCATATGGGGAGCTTGCTGTTTTGATTCTAGCATATTACGGGCAATTGCTTTCCTGATTTGTGATAGAGGTTCATAGCTGACAAGTTCAGTCTGGTCAGGAATAATCGTTTTCTCCATACTTGCCTGTCCGAAACTGCTATGGAATTTTTTAATATCACTAATGATTACCCTACCTGCGGGGCCGGAACCTGTTACCTGGTTTATATCCACACCCAGGTCTTTAGCCATGGCTCTGGCTACCGGAGTTGCCAAGGATTTCCGTGCAGGTTTATTTTCTTCATCTTTGCTTTGCGCAGCCCCTTCCGTACTGGAAGGAAGAAAAGCAGCATTGCCCGCCACTTCCATGGTACCAACTACCCCGGCTCCCTCTTCAATGGGTTCTGTAGTAAAATCAGTTTTCGCTTCTTCTTGTGCGGCTTCCCCTTCCACTCCTTCGATTTCGATTTCCACCAATGGATTTCCCACGTGAATAGTTTCTCCCACTTTGCCATAAATAGCTACAATGGTACCTGTTTTAGGTGATGGAATATCTGTGACTACTTTATCGGTTTCCATTTTAACCAATGCATCCCCGGAACTTACCTGCTGTCCTTTTTCTACGTACCATTCTGCAATTGTCCCTTCATCAAGACCTTCTCCAATATCAGGAAAATTAAAAATATATCTCATAGCTTATATTTTTAGAATTTTACTGTTCGTTCGATTTCGTAAAATATCTTTTCAGGACTTATCATATAAAAATGCTCACCCATAGGAAGAGGAACAATTGTATCAAATCCCTGAACACGTTTAGGTGGAGCTTCCAGATGAAGAAAAGCATGTTCATTCATCAATGCACTAATCTCAGCACCCACTCCAAAACTTTTCGGACCTTCAGCTACAGTAATTATACGTCCTGTTTTCTTTACAGATTTTGCAATGCTTTCTTTATCTAAAGGATAAATCGTTCTTAAATCAATTAATTCAACTGAAATTCCTGCTTGTTTTGCGAGTACTATTGCTTTTTGAACTTCACGGATCAATGCTCCATAGGCAATAACAGTCACATCACTTCCTTCATTTAATACTTTTGATTTGCCTATTGGAATACTTATTTTTTCTTCAGGAACTTCCTGTTTAATTGCTCTGTATATTCTTTTTGGTTCCATGAAAATGATGGTATCATCACTTTCAATAGCGGTGGTTAATAATCCTTTCGCATCGTAGGGGGTAGATGGAATGAGCACTTTTAGTCCTGGTGTATGTCCATAAAATGCTTCCATACTTTCAGAATGATGCTCAAGTGCATTTATTCCACCTCCATATGGCATTCGGATTACCATGGGCATTTTATAGCGACCTCTTGACCTGTTGTGAAAACGGGCTGCATGAGAAACAATTTGATTGAATGCGGGGTAGAGGAACCCTGAAAATTGCATTTCCACAACCGGTCGGAGACCAGCTGCGCACATGCCTACAGCAGCTCCAATTATACCTGATTCTGCCAATGGAGTGTCAAAACATCGGTCAGATCCATATTTCTTTTGTAAATTTTCAGTTACACGAAAAACGCCTCCTTCAACACCTACATCTTCTCCAAAAACGACTACCTCTTTGTCTTCGGCCATTTTGATGTCAAGCGCATCGTTGATGGCCTGTACCATGTTCATGACTTTCATTTTCTAACCTCCTTCCACTTTAAGAAATTCTCATGTTCCACCATTTGGTTCCTTAAATCATCCGGCATGTCAGTATACAGATAGTTGAAAACATCTTCCAGTTTATATTTAGGATAATTCTCGGCTTCGGTGAATTGCCTGTCTACTTCTTTTTTGTATTGTTCAATTAGTTTTTCCTCATTAATGTCTTTGCTCAGCTTTTTTATTTTTAAATAAGATTTCAATCTATCTATAGGATCTGTTTTGAACCATTCCTCTTCTTCCGCTTTAGTCCGGTATTTGGTTGGATCATCGGATGTGGTATGAGCCCCTTTTCGATAGGTCAATGCTTCAATTAATACAGGGCCTTTCCCTGCCCGGCTATGATCAGTTGCAAACTGGATGGCCGCGTACATGGCAAAAAGGTCATTGCCATCCACATAGATAGATGGAATATTATAAGCAACACCTTTTACAGCCAGGTTGATTGATTTGGTCTGTTTTTTAAGGGGAAGAGATATCGCATATTGATTATTCTGGATAATAAAAACAACAGGTACTTCCCAAACAGCCGCAAAGTTTAAAGCCTCATGAAAATCTCCGTGAGAAGTTCCACCATCTCCAATAATCCCATAAACTACTTTATCTTCTTTTTTATATTTCATTGCATATCCCAGGCCCACAGCATGTATTAATTGCGAAGCTATCGGGACAGAAATGGGTAAAATATTTTGAGCATTTTTGAAAACTGTGCCGTCTTCATATCCCATAAAATACAGGAATACTTCCTTCATTGTTGCCCCTTTTGCCAACCAGGCTCCCAATTCACGAAAAGCTGGCACCAACCAGTCGTCTTTTCTCCAAACCATTGACAATGCCTGTGAAATAGCTTCCTGACCATAATTTGGAGGGTAGGTAAACATACGCCCCTGTCGTTGAAAAGAAACGGCCATTTGATCAGCTGTTCTAACATAAAGCATGTCCTTGTATGCTTTTATTAATTTCGCATCATCAATTTTTGGCTTCCACTTTTCATTAATGACTGCCCCCTTATTATTTATGATCCTGAAGATTTTATTATTGATGGGATCAAATTCCTTAAACATAAAATTTTATCTTTTTTGAATGGATTTTAGTTTAGAATGTTTCTGGTTTAGCAAAGTAAATGCCAATGGGAGAATATTCTCTAATATGACAAATTTAATGAAAATTGGCAGAATTCAAATGGACACATTATTCCGTCATACCTGGAAGGTCTTAGAAAGCTAATAATGGGGATTGGAGGGAGGGATGGTCAATACAATAAAATCCTTAAAAATCAGGGCAGGTCAGTTTTCTCCATTTCGTGGTTTGCATAGGTGTTTTGGTAGGTAATTCAATGATAATGGAAAGTTCATGGCTTCCCTGCCCACCAAACCTGACATCTGAAAATGTGATGTCATAACTGTAGCCAATTTTAAAAGGATCCCTCTTTAAGCCTATAAGAACCATGGCAGCATCAGGATTTGTAGGAGTTTGCCTCCAGTAAATACCTGCAATCCAATAATCCTTTATATAATAGGCACCCAGGTTGAATTGTATAAAGTTTGCCTGTTTTTGAACAAGTACGTTGGGTGAGAAAAAACGTTTTGGATTTCGAGTCTGATCCAGGGGAATTTGCATACCTACATGGGTTGTGATCTTCATGGGTAAAATACTGGTCTGGTCATCTAGAAAGGTTTGTTTGGGTTCATTGATGTGATTGAAAGCAAGTCCTGCATAAAACTTTTTGGTGAAGCCTAAAAAGCCAGCTGAAAAATCCAAAAACGGATCCATAAAATAATCCCCGTTTGACGGAAGTGTTTCTCCTGTTTCATAAATCACACCTTGCCGGGCATGGATCATATCCGGGAATATCAGTTGGGAAAAATCTATGTGTTTTTGCTGAACTGATGTTTGCAAAGCGGCTTTTATTGTAAATTTTGGTGTTAAATTCAGATGATACGAATAGACTAAGCTCCCCATAGTTGTTGATAACTGCCCGTCTCCGGCGACATCATATAAGACCTGAGCTCCAATTCCGCCACCAATAGCATCGAAATGCTGATCATATGACACAGCATAGGTGACAAAAGAGTTATCTAAACTTGCCCATTGATTCCTGTAGTTCATACTGAATCTTGCCCCTTTTGCAGTGCCAGCAAATGCAGGATTAAGATAAAGTGGGTTTGCATAAAACTGGGTAAATTCTGGATCCTGAGCATCGACAGAAACTGAAAGAAATACCAGGATTATTACAAATAGTCTTTTCATCAATAATCAAATTAGAATTAAAACGAAGAATCCTTTTCCAAATGCGAATTACGTATTTCAAATGTACAAAAATATATACAGGGATTACAAATTTTTATCCCCCAACAAATCAATATTCTCATTAACGCAATTCTCATTATTTTATTTGACCATAATATAATGTATATATTATCTTTAGTTTACTTTTACCTTTAATTGTAACTTTCTTTGCAGAAAAATTATATAAAAGTTCATATTTGATGATGTCCAAAATAATTTGAGCAGTTCAAACGGTTTTTGATGGCTTGGAATTTGTTCATCTGGAAAATTAAATAATTAATAGCATGTTGAGATTCAGAAGATTAGTCATTTTTACTGTTTTTATCCCGTTTTTTCTCCATACTTCTTTTACACCACCCAGTTTAACAGAACAGCGGACCCGTTTGGTTCAGGTTCTTTTTGATCTTGTTCGATCAGCTCATTTTACTTTCCCGGAAATAAATGATGAATATTCAGAAAGGGTATTTAACTTATTTATTGAAAGGATAGATATCGGAAAAAGGTTTTTAACCCAGGATGATGTTGATCAATTAAGCATGTACAAAAGTGAAATAGACGATCAGGTAAGAAATTCAACATTTGAATTTTATGATCTTGCCGTAAGACTTCAATCTGATCAAATTTTGAGGGTCAAAAAATATTATCATGAATATTTGAACAATCCTTTTGATTTTACAAAAGAAGAATTCATTCAAACTGATTCAGAAAAACTTCCATTTGCAAAAAATCAGTCCGAATTAAAAGAGTATTGGCGTTTATTTACCAAATATCAAACCATCATTCGATTAGATGAGATGGTCAAAACACAGGATGTCAAGAAGCAGGATAATGATTCAGGATTTGTAGAAAAATCTTTTTCAGAGCTTGAAAAAAAAGCAAGGGAGAAAGTCATGAAAAATCTGGATGATTATTTCAAAAGATTGGAGAAACTAAATGAAGATGATAAATTAGGCTTATATATCAATACATTAGCTACTGCAATTGATCCTCATACAGAGTATTATGCACCGAAACAAAAGGAAGATTTTGATATCCGGATGTCTGGCAGGCTGGAAGGAATTGGTGCATCGCTGCAACAATCGGATGATTATATAAAAGTCAGCCGAATTGTGCCAGGAAGCGCTTCATGGAAGCAGGGAGATCTGAAAGCAGGTGATATTATCCTGATGGTTGCACAGGGAGATAAAGAGGCGGTTGATATAGTGGGAATGCGCCTGGATGAAGCTGTTCTTTTGATTCGTGGAAAAAAGGGCACTGAAGTTAGATTAACTGTAAAAAAGAGGGATGGAAGTATAAAAGTGATCTCTATTATCAGAGATATTGTCATACTTGAAGAAACATTTGCGAAATCAGTTACTATTACAAATAATGAATCAAAAAGTAAAATCGGGTATATTAAATTACCCCAGTTTTACACTGATTTTACAAAAACAGGTGGCCCTGGTTGTGCAGAGGATATCCGTCACGAAATTGCAAAGTTGAAAAATGAAAAGATTGAAGGAATTGTGTTTGATTTAAGAGATAATGGAGGAGGATCTTTAAATGATGTGGTCAAAATCGCCGGATATTTTATACCCAGGGGACCTATTGTCCAGGTCAAATCAAGATATGGAAAGCCTACCATTTTAGAGGATTTTAATTCAGAGGTGTTATATGGTGGACCACTGGTGTTTTTAGTGAATTCCTTCAGTGCTTCTGCATCAGAAATATTAGTTGCAGCGATGCAGGATTACAAACGAGCAATCATCATAGGGTCAAAATCCACATTTGGCAAAGGCACCGTGCAAAGGTTTATTGAATTGGATCCTTGGGCCTATCAAAGTGGTAAGAATTACAGTGGATTGGGATCTGTCAAGGTAACTATACAAAAATTTTACAGGATAAATGGTGAAACAACACAACTAAAGGGTGTTGTCCCCGATATCATACTTCCTGATGTATATAATTATGTAGATGTGGGAGAAAAAGAGTTGATTCATCCCTTGCCATGGAATGAAATCAAAGCTGTTGATTATTCAATTTGGAGTTCCCCTAATAATTTAGATTTTATTGAAAAACATAGTGAGAAGCGCATATCGTCCAATGAGGCTTTTAATTTAATTGATGAAAATGCAAAGTGGCTAAAGCTGCAGGGTGAAAAAACAATGTACTCCTTGAATTATGAAGACTACCATAATATGATGTTGGAATTCGAAAAGGAAAGTAAAAAGTTCGAAGGAAATGAAAATCTGATTGAGGGAATTTCTGTAAGCACATTGCCGGATGATCAGGATAAAATCGAAGGCGATGAAGGTGCAAAAGCCAGGTCGGAAGCATGGCATAATGAAATTAAAAAAGATGCTTATATTCACGAAGCAATTTCCGTTATAGGGGATATTTAATTATCTGCTTCTGGATCTGATAATCATCAATTCCGAAATTACCCAGGTCAGATATATTGCTATTCTTACAGAAGCATCCGCTGGCAATTTTTTTTTAATTAATATATTTTGCTGAACTATTTAAGTATATGATAATGTTTGGATTGAGTTAGACATAGGGTTCGGGATCCGACTTAAGTAAACTGTAGAATATTCATATTAAAAGGGATCAAATTAATTAATTAGTTGTTTTGATAGATAGATTATTAATTATTCTCTAAGTTTTTTTTTTTATATATTTGCAGCCATCAGCTAAATCTATCTATTTTCAATTATTGGAATTATTTAATGATGATATTTAGATAAATTTAGAATTAAGAGCGAAGAAAGATTTTTTTTTATTCTTATTGTTAGAAAAAAAGTTTTTGTTAGCTTTGAATATCACTTTGTTGCTAAAGATTGAATGAAATGAAAAGGAAAACGTTGAAATTAATTGCAGCATTTTTTATGCTTTTTATGGTAATACTGAGTACACCAGTGTTTGCTCAGCCTATTCCACCAACTCCCCAAAGTCCATTAGGTGGTGGCTTACTAATACTTTTAGGTGCAGGTGCAGCCTATGGGATAATCAGGTTTTTCAAATTCAGGAAAAAGTAATTTAAATTAATAAATAATAAAAGTATTCAGCTGTTTCAGTTGAATACTTTTTTTTTGACATAAAATCGAGAAATTCCCCAATAAATATGATTGAACAATCTAATCAAAGCATTCTTGTTTAAACAGAATGCTTCTTCTCCTTGTATAATTATAAACTAAATATCTAATCTTTGTAGGTAAAAAAAACATATGAAGTTAAAACTGTATGCCAGCCTGATCGTTCTATTTACTGTAATTCTGTATGCTCAATCTCAAAAACCCGATCTTGAAAAACTGGATTCCTATTTTTCAAATGCACTGAAGGACTGGAATGTTCCCGGGATGGCCATCGGGATACTAAAAAGTGATAGCATCATACTCGCGAAAGGCTACGGAGTGAGAAATGTAAAAAAAGAGGGTGAAGTAGATGCTCATACTGTTTTCCCAATCGCATCCAATACCAAAGCTTTTACCAGCGCTGCCATAGCTTCATTGATAGATAAAAAATTATTGTCATGGGATAGCAAAGTGGTTGATTTTATACCCTATTTTCAATTATATGATCCCTATGTTAGCCTGAACATGACTATCAGGGATTTGTTGTGTCATAGATCCGGTCTTGCCACATTTAGCGGTGATTTGTTATGGTTCAATAGCAATTACTCCAGGGAGGAAGTAATCAGGCGTGCTCGTTACCTAGTCCCTAAATATGGATTCAGAACCACATTTGGATATTCAAATATCCTCTTTATTACTGCAGGAGAGATCATTGCTGCATTAACGGAGCAATCATGGGATGATTATTTAGCTGATAATTTCTTTAAACCCCTGGGGATGACAAGAACAAACACCAGTGTATCTTTTTTAGAAAACATGGATAATGTAGCTTTGCCACACAACGACATTGGAAATAAAGTAGTCCCTATTCCTTACCAGAACTGGGATAATGTGGGTGGTGCTGGTGCCATTAATTCCTGTGTGAACGACATGCTAAAGTGGTTGCAATTGCAGTTGCATGAAGGCACTATAAATAATAAGGTATATTATTCTGAAAGGACTGCCCTTGAAATGTGGACACCTCATACCATACAAGTTGTTAGTCCGAACTCAAAATTAAGATTTCCCAGCATTCATTTTAAGGCCTATGGGTTAGGTTGGGCTTTATTTGATTATCGCGGACGCAAAATAATAAGCCACAGTGGGGGATATGATGGGATGATATCTTATTCCTGCCTGGTTCCTGAAGAGCAATTGGCTTTTGTTATTTTAACAAATAAAAATTCAGCATTGTATTATCCATTGGTTTATAAAATACTGGATGAATTTCTTGAAGGTACAGACAGGGACTGGAGTAGTGAAATTCTGGAAATTATTATTAAAAATGAGGGATATGACAAAGAAAGAAAGGAAAAACAAATGCAAGAAAGAATTTTAAACACGAAAACAAGTTTGAATTTATCAGCTTATGCTGGTATCTATGAAAGTGAACTGTATGGGCAGGCTGAACTCAAATTAAAAAATAAAAAGTTGCTTATCACTTTAATCCCATCGCCTTTATTTACAGCTGAACTGGAGCATTGGCAGTTTAATACCTTCACAGTTAATATGACAAATTTTCCGTCTTTACCTGAAGGGAAAGTCCATTTTTATATGGGAATGGATGGTTCTGTGGAAGAAATGAAAATTGATATACCCAATCCGGATTTTGACTTTACAGAATTAAAATTCATCAAACTAAGCAATCCATAATTTCCTAAAATTGGAATAATAGAGTAATCGAGAATAAAACCGGAGGTAATAAAATAATTCAGAATGCACAAAATCAATAGTATAACTATTTGGTAAGAAATGTGCAAATGATTAATAATAAGAAACAACTCATAAATTGACGTTCTCCAAAATTTAAATGGATTGCTGAGTGGTGATTGAATAAATTAGGTCGGTTGGTAACCGGCCTTTTTTTATGGTTTTTTAAGTCTTACAAAACAAAGTGCAATAAAACCTGCAATAAAAAATACAATAAGCAACAAGACTGAATTCCTCATGGATCCACTTATATCTTCAATCAAGCCATATGATGCTATACCAAGAACGATAGCAATCTTTTCTGAAAATTCATAAAAACTAAAGTAGGATGCAGTGTCTTTGGTTTCTACAGGAATTAATTTTGAATAGGTAGAGCGTGATAAGCTTTGAATACCCCCCATGACCAGTCCAACCAAAGCAGCCAATAAGTAGAATCCTTCCGTTTTATATATGAAAAAAGCCATAATGCATATAGCTGCCCAACATGCAACTGCAATTAATAAAGCGCGGATATTGCCTAATATTTTTGATAAATAAGCGAATAATTGAGCACCTATGATGGCAACGACCTGTATAAGTAAAATGGATATAATCAGGTTTTGTGTGGGAACATTCAGCACTTTTCCACCAAAAAGCGAAGCCATATAAAGTACAGTTTGTACACCCATGCTGTAAAAGAAAAATCCATAAAGAAATCTACGGATCAAACGAAAGTGCTTTAGTTGCTTGAACACCTTATTTATTTCTTTATATCCATTCAGCAAATAGCTGGATTTACTTTCATTACGTTCTTTTGTTCCAGGAAGATGCCGAAAAGTATATTGTGAAAATAACAGCCACCATACTCCAACCGAAAGGAATGACAATTGATAGGGGAGGGCTTTGTTTTGAAAACCGAGTTTATCCGCATTCATGATTAATGCCAGATTCAATACCAGTAAAATAAATCCGCCAATGTATCCGAGTGTATAACCTTTTGCGCTTACCCTGTCCAATTGGTCTTCGGTTACTATTTCTTTTAAATAGGCATTGTAAAATACTAAACTCCCGTTAAATCCAATATTGCCAAGCATGATCCCAATCAATCCCATGTTTAAGTTTGTTCCGTCAAAGAAAAAAAGAAGCATGCAGGATATCGAACCCAAAAGAACGAAAAATTGCATATAAGGTTTTTTATTACCGGAATAATCAGCTATTCCTGAAAGCAATGGAGAAACAATTGCTGTCACTAAGAACGAAAAGGAAAAAACATAAGAATAAAGTACAGAATTTTTAATGTAGATTCCCATGAAAAATACCAGGTCACTTCCATCCGCATGTTTTGTCACTTCAGCATAAAAAGGAGGGAAGATAGCAGCGGTGATAACCAATGGAAAAACAGAGTTTGCCCAATCATAAAAAGCCCAGGCGTTTACTATTTTTTTGTTATTCAGCTGGTATGGACTCATGAATTGATTTCTAGTAATTTTTTGGTCATCTGAATGAAATAGCTTTGCTGGACTTTACTAAGTTGCTTGTTATTCAAAATGGTCTTTTTTGTCATTTTTAATTCATTGGCAGAAAGAGGTGTTTTCCTGCTTCGTAGCATTAATTTAAAATAATGTTCCTGGAAAATAAAATTTTGAGGATATTTTTTACACAAAAGACTGGCATATTTAATGGAGAGATCATCCCTGTGTTCAACTTCATCAAAAATTTTCATCAAAAAATAGCGGGATTCTGTTTCAAGAATCGGGTCCTTAGTTTGTTTATTTAAGAATTGGATCCCCTTTACTTTATTTCCTTCCGGGAGTAATTGCATCAATGGTCTTAGAAAAATATAATTTGAATAGGCAACTGAGGTAAGATAATGATATAATCCTGAGCTCAAGTAGTAGGCATTGTACGATTCCTCTTTACCAAATGTCGATTTGATAACATGAATGTGTCTTTTCAATTCAAAAATGGTGGTCAGGTATTTCTTTTCCATCAAATTAACCCTGGATTCAAATGAATATATAAGGATCAGAAGGAATTTTTTTTCATCCACCTTTAATCCATCCAGGTTCTGATTAGCGAGCTCAAGGCTGTTATAAAATGCATCAGTGTAACTGTCAGTCTTTTCTCCTGAAATAATTTTCCACCAATAATAATTCGCTTCAAGAATATAGACCCAGGAGGATTTTGGATAGTATTTTTTAAGATATTTTATGATCGAGTCGGTACTTTTAAATTCAAAATTATACAGACTGGTGAAGCCATCATAAACGTAAAATCTGACTGAATCATTTGAAATGGTTGGTGCAGATGATTTTTCTTGAGAGCTGGCATAAAATCCCAAATGTGTAAAAACAAAAAATAATGATGTCAATATCATTAGTTTCATAGCTCAAAAAAATAAATAGCAAAAATAGGCCTATTAATTAACTCGATATATTATTTTTTCAATGTATTAGGAGAATTCCTGATAAAGGTTTAAATGATTATTTTTGTTTCCTATTATGTCCTGCTTAAACATAAAGCGATTTTATTTCATGAAGATTATAAATTTAACAAAGCATATTTGTTTATTTGTTGGTGCCTTGTTCCTTTTTTCATCCTTTTCATCTACTTCGCTGAAAAAAATAAGCTTGTCGATGGAAACTGTAAATTTGGCGCAAAACAAAAAATTCACAGTCTATGCAAATATTTATTACAATTATTCGCTGGGGAAATTACTCATGCATTTCACCAAACCCACAGATTATATATTAATAACCAACAGCAAGGGAGAAGCAAAATTGTATGATCCGGCTAGAAATGAGGTCTCATTAAAAAGGGGATTCGAATACGACACAAAAAACACCTTATTGTATTATTTTTTATCCAATAAACAATATGATCTGGGGCTAAAGGACTTAGATTTTAAATTACTAAACACCAAATTCGAAGAGGGACTCATGATTACTAAATGGCAACCTCCTTTTAATATGAATAGCTCAATCGGACATGTTGAATTAGTGCATGAAAATTACCTGCCTATTTATTTAGCTTATTATTCTCCTGATGGAAAACTTTCAAAGAAGATTTATTATTATAACTATCAAAGTGTTTTGGAAATTAAAATACCCATGAAAGTGGTTGAGTTCAATTATTTATCAGAAACTGATTCACTGGTTAGTAGGACAAGCTATTCAAATATAAAATACAACGAACAAGCCGTAAGCAGCTATTTCAATTATAAAATTCCTGATAATGCCCAAGTTGTTGATTAGGATATCTCTACCTGCACTGGTATTTCTTTGCCTGATTTCAAGCCCGGGATTTGGACAGCTGAGTGAAATCGATTTAATGCTTATTGCAAACCAGGACGTTCATGAACATCAATATGATCCCCATAAAGTCAAATACTTATTTGCCGATTCTGAAAGCAAATTTGTAAAATATAATCCACTTAGTTTAGCATTTGGATCTGTCATGCTGTTCTACCAGGCAGCTGTTTCTCCTCAATTTGCAGCAGGTTGTTTATATGAGAATTCATGCTCTAATTTTAGTAAAAGTCTGATCAGTGAATACGGATTATTAAAAGGAATATGTACTTCAGCAGATCGACTGACCAGATGCACAAAGCTTTCTACGATCGATGTAAATAAATTGAAAATTAACACTGAAACAGGAAAAGTGATAGAGGATGTTAAATTGTATAAGATGAAGAAGTAATGAGTTGGTTTTTTTTAGTCATTTTTGGATTCCTTTTCTCCCAGATCTCTTTTGCTCAAAATGAATTGGATTCAAACTCGCACGAAGAAATGGCCTTTATTAATCACTGGATCTCAATTGAAGAGTATTCGGATGCCATATACCTGATCGACCATTACAAAAAGGAAAATCTTCCTCTTTTTTTGCGCGATAGCCTGAATTATTTAAAGGGATGGAGTTATTACCACTTAAAGGAACTGGATTCTTCTTTGACCTATCTGGACCAGGTTAGTCCTGCGTCAGCTATGTATCATAAATCATCTTTTTTTAGTGCTTTCAATGAGAGTTATCTTGGAAGACCATCCCGGGGATTAGATAAATTATCCAATTCTTTCTGTGATTCCTCTTATTTTTCACTAAGAAACTTTGAAATGTCAGGAATGCATTTGCTTGAGCGAGATACCATTTCATTCCTGGCCCTGGCTAAAGATTTCAATGCCTCCCATTATCAATTTGCCAAAGAAGAAAAAAATCTAATGGAGTATTACCAGCAATTAAACGAATTTAAAGATAAATCGATGTTTGTGGCGGGAATGCTGTCTGCTATTATGCCTGGATCAGGGAAAGTATATGCTGGTCGTTTAGGCGATGGTATTTCATCCTTTTTAATTACTTCATCCATTGCTTTTGTTGCCCTTGAAAATATTCGTAAAGATGGGTTGATTGATCCTAAATCAATTTTCTTCACTGGTTTATTCGGTGTTTTTTATGTGGGTAATATCTGGGGAAGTGTTTTTAGTGTTCAAATGCAACGCGAAGAGTTTAACAATGAAATTAATCACAACATATTATTTGATCTTCATATTCCTTTGCGCAGGATATTCTTCTAGAAGTCAGGATACTTTAAAAAGTTATTTTGATGAAGGCAAAGCGCTCGAGGATGCAGGAGCATTAACAGATGCGTACATTTTCTATGAACGTATAGCTTTCGAGGCAAATGATCCCTTGCTGGTGAATATGGCATTGATGAGTAAAGCAGCTGTCCTTAAAAGAAAAGGAGAGTATCTGAAAGCTCAAAGAAGTCTTGAACGATTGAACTATGCTGTTTTGAATGACAGCATGCATTTTCATGCAAGATATGAAACCGCATTATGTGCCTACCTGTCAGCAAACTATTATGATGCTATTTCACAATTCGAACAACTCAATTTTTATTTGCATGACAGCAACCTGATTATTCAGACAATTCCTTTACAGGTCCTTGTTTATAATGAAATACAAAATTGGAAGCATGCCAAAGAACTTCTGTTGATATACAAGTCAAACACTCGTTTATCAGTAGCTGAGAGTCTGGCAACAGATGAATTAATCAGTTTTTACAATAAGAAACACATTCCTAAACTAAAAAAAGTAAAAACGGCTCAATGGATGTCTGCCTTCCTTCCGGGAGCTGGACAAATTTATGCAGGGAATATTGGAGAAGGCCTGCTTAATTTTACTTTTACTTTTGCGTCTTTGGGCATCGCCGGAATTGCATTTTACTACAAATATTTCTTCACCGGTTATTTTGCCGGTTTGGCCCTTTTCCAGAAGTTTTATTTCGGCTCAAATAAAAGAGTAGAATACCTGGTGAACAAAAGAAATTATTTAAATACACGGGCATTCAATGATGAAGTGAAAAAGCAGTTAATTATTATACTAAATAAATAAAAAAAAAGCTGTCTATTTGACAGCTTTTAAATTATTATTTATTTTCCCCACATGATAAATTTATCGTTATCAATAAATTTACTAATATCCTCATTGATTGCTCCAATTAATAATACAATTGCATCCACCGTGGTAACTATACCACATCCACCGCCAGTACAGACATACAGAATAATAGTACCTGTTTTAGATCCAAGGTAAATTCTGTGACCAAAATAAGTTGCACATAAAATCCAGGCAACCCATGGATTCTTCTCACTCACTTGCTCAGAAGGAACAGAATTCATACCTATATTTAAAGTACTCATATCGTTCATGGAGATCTCAGTAGCACTTGCAATCATGTGGTCAACAGCCTGATCATTGATTTTGTATTTGCCTCCGTCTGCAAATAGAAAAGTAGATGTAATGACAAAGAATGCAAAAACGGTAAAAACTTTTTTCATGCTTAATTTTTTAGGGTTAAATAAGGTTTATTTTTTGTTGAAATATAGCAATTATTTCTAATTCAAAATCAGATTAATAAATAATTAATTAATAAAGAGAAATAGCTTTCTTTGATGATCTTCACCAATTTAATAATTTATTACTGCCTATCCATTTGGATCGATATTCACTATCTTCACCAGATAATATAATAATTCCGTCAACCAGCCCAATTATTCCAGGAATGCCTGTAAATAAAAATCCAAATGGACAACCTACAAATGATCCAGCGGTTCCACATACAATAGAACCCACAGTCACTCCTGCGTAAACACCCCAAACTTTGAAAGGGCTGTCTGAATAGGCCCTGTGAATTCCAAAACTACCAAGAAATATTCCAAGAAGACCAGCAGTCGTTTTGTCTTTATCAACTGAAATCATTTCTTGCAAATTGCTCCCAGTCAATGTAAAGAAATTATCGGATTCATGGATAAAATTAACTTCAATTGCATTTGCAAACATCTCTTCAATTGCCTGATCATCAATTTTATATTTATCTCCGTCTGCCAATAGGCCTGTGGAAGAACCTATTAAGATGGCCAATAGGACTAAAACCTTATTCATACTTAATTTTTAAGGGTTAATTAAGGTTATTATTATTTTTTGATTTTTTTTACCAGTTAAACAGTTTATCACTTCCTACCCATTTGGTATTGTAATCAGATTCTGAGCCTGTAAGAATGATGATTCCATCAACAAAACCAAGAATTCCGATACAACTGGCTAAATACGAGCAATATCTCAAGCCCGAGTAAAGAAATCTTGAACCGGCTATTCCCAGACATAAACCCCCCATGGATACACCTGCATAAATACCCCAAACGGTAAACGGACTCTCAGAATACAGCCTGTGAATACCAAGCCAGCCAACAAAAATCCCCAAAATACTTGCTACCGTATAACTTTTTTCTGCGTTGAAATATGAAATATTAATCGCAGTTCCACTCAGAGGTGAAACATAAATAGTTTCAAACATATTTACTTCCATGGCGGAGTTAAACATGTTGTCAACTTCTTCATCACTGATTTTATATTTTTCAGTATGAGCATAACAGCTTATCACCAATATAATGAATGAGCTGATTAATAGTAGATGTTTTTTCATAGTAGCTTGTTTAATTAAAAGTAAATTTCGGAAAAATAATAAAAAGAAGAATATTATTTTATTATTTCATCAAAAAGACGCATAATTTCAGCAAATAACTGTTGTTTTTTTTCTTCTTTTTTTAATATGGCGATATACTCTGCCTTGGCGAATCCGCCCATGTAGTAGCGTTGAAACCAGGGGAATACACTCAATAGTGCATCAATGGGTGTCAGATTCTTAGCAGTCACTATAAACAAGCATGCAAAACCAGCTGTTAGTAAAAATGAGTTGATAGCATTTTTAAAATCTCCTGCATACAGTTGTCCAGCTCCTGGAAGGAATATGCTTAGGACTTTTGCAGTTTTGGGATTGGGTTTGTTTAGATTATACAATCCAAAAAGTTTTTTAATATGGCTGGAATAAACGGAATCAGCACTTCCAACTGCCTGTATGAAATGCTTTTCTGCCGAATCAAATCGATCCGTTTGATAATCAATTATGGCATGATAAAATTCTTTTTTATGTAAAAAATATGCACTGATCTTTTCATCCACATTCAGTAATTCCTGCAAGGCGAAAAAAAACTCATCCTGAAGCACATATATCAATACACGCTTTAGAATATATTCATTGGACAAACTATCATCTACAGAGAATGAAAAAGCTAAATCGTAATGAAATAATGCCTTTTGAAAATCATGGATGTGGAAGTAGCAATTTGCAATTTTGGACTGAATTTTTTCATTCATTTCTCCCTGGTCAAAAAAGAGAATTCTCTTATAAGACTTCAGGGCTGCTTCGTAATTCTGAATTTCATATTGACCATCAGCAAAAGCGAGTGTTTGCTGAATATCCTGTGAAAAGATCAGAACAGGGCATATACTAAGGATAATATGAATTAAAAACCTTTTCAATCCTGTTATTAATTTCTTTTTTCTTATTAAAGTTATATTTGTTCGCAGATTTTACAGCACCGTAAATATTTCCAACATAGAAGCCGGTTCCCAATGCTCCGTAAATCCAGGCATAGGGACTTTTAATACCTCCTTTGTTAAATGCCCTATAAGACTGATATGCAGATGATAGCGTGAATAGAAACGCAAAGACTCCATCTTTCCAATAGCCAGCATAACTTTGACCTAAACCCGGAATCATTGCTGATAATCCTCCGGCAAGGAGTTGTTTTTTAAAATGAATGTGCTGGTAATCTGAAATAATTTGATGGTAATCATGAACAGTTGCAGGAAATTCCGGGCTCCAATCTCCTAATTTTTTTGCAGCCTGTTCATATTCTGCTGAAAATAAATCAGCTGACAGATGGAAGAATAATTTTTCATCCTTATTCAATAAGTTGGTTGATTGAAGAAAACTTTTGCTTTGATTAAATCGGTCCTGGCTGAATTGAATAATCAGATATTCAAACGCTGTTTCTTTCAGGCTGAAATTTAGTTTTGGGTAAAAGCTATTCAAGCGGATGTCAGCGAATTCGTAATTCGATGCTTTACGATATGACTGGATAATCCTGGTTTGAAATGTGTCGTTTCCCGGATGCAAAAAATTCAATCGTTCAAATTCTTCCGCAGCGAGTTTAAAATCTCCTGATGCAAACAAGTAGTCAGCATATTTTCGCGAATTTGATTCATTGAATAGATTTTGTGCTGAAATGGGATACCAACACGGCAAAACAAAAAGTATGAGTGAAATTTTATTTAATATTTTCATACCTCATATTTCTAAGCGGATCTTCCAATGCATGTAGCTCCCGATGGATGTGATAATGCTCAGGACTTAAGCCGTTGCAACGCGTCAATCGGTCAAATGTATTAAAAACACCCTTGACGACACCTTGTTTATGAATAGCTTCGATGGCATATTCTGAGCAGGATGGATGAAAACTGCAGGAACTATAATCCTGAGAGGAAATAAATACTTTATAAAAAATAAAAACCTGGTTAAAAACCAATTCAATAGCAGAATTGCTTTCTGTACCATGCTTTTCATAAGGTAATGCAGTCTGAAGTTCAAAAGATGATTTTAAGCATTCTATTTCATCCGGACTCTGAGCAATCGCGTATTGCAGGACACTACTCAGCAGGAATAGGATAATTATAAAAATTCTCATTTTGTAAACTATTGATTCGAATGTTTTTGAATGTGATGAGCTGGTAAGATTCTTTCCCATCTGAATACATCACATGAATAATTTCGGCAGGGAATCTGATTCCTTTAATATTTTGATAATTTTTATACAATTGTTTACTTAAGATGCTATCATTCGGATCGAATAATACTACACCATAAAGGTCTTTATGCTTGGTTGAGGTGATGATCTGGCCGGCTTTCTCTTTTAGCTTATCAGGGACTTCCCATGTGGTTATTACCAAATCATCATTTGTTTCCACTTTTTTAGCAGTATATATGCTGTTTTTGAGTCCAAAATTAGCCAGTTTCCCTTCCAGTGCAAGATGAAATAGAGTGTATTGCACCATTGGGATGATGACCTCTTTATTTACTAATTGATTATTCACGATGGTGTAAACCAGGCTGTCTTTTATGATCCACACTTCTTTTTCTGGAAAAGCAATAGAATATACTAGTTTCTGCAAGTTTTTGTCAAAATAGGTCTTACCCATTGTCAGGGTGCTTGTGCCATCACTCAGTTTGGTTTTGATTGAAATTTCAGCTTCAATTCTGAAATAATTTTGGCTGCTTAATGTAAAGCAGATTAGTATTAAAAAAGCTGTGGAAATGAATTTCTGCATTTTGGAGATTTAACAAGTCGAAGATAATAATAAATGCTGAATTGATAAATTGCTTCTGGCAGAATTCGGCATTAAATAGGGGATTGGTACAAATTTATACTCCTGCTGTAACAATTAAACAGGATTTGACAGGAATACGAATAGCTATGAAATGCTTTAGGGAGATACCAATTTCATAATAGAAAAGAATTTAACTTCTCAATTATTAAACAAGACAATGAAACTGGAAAAAATAAACCGATACTTAACTGATCAATTAAATGAAGCCTCATTCACCAGGGTGCTGTTTTAGTAACAGCTTTCAATAAATTAAATCAGATAATTAATAAAAAATCAACCAGCCGCCACCGTATAAAACGGAACTGACAAGACATCCAATTGCAGACCACATTAAATCGTCTTCATCGATAAGATAAGCAATTAGTACACCTATCGGTCCAAGACAAAAACCCCACAAAAAAGCAGGAATAGTTCCTGTTGGACTATTGATTCCAAGTGAGGTGGAAACCGCAGAATGGTTAGCCGAAATGTTTTCAAGCAATTCGCTGTTTTCTGCTTGTAGTTGAGAAAAAGTTACGCCCTCATTTTGCAGAATAAACTCCTCGAGCATGTTTAATTCATTCAATTCTGATTGAATTTTTTCTTCCTGGACATCAAAAAGATCGCCACCGTCAGCTTTAAGTTGTAAGGTGATCACAGATAGGAATCCGATTAAAAATAGTATTTTATTCATCATAAAGTTTTAATAGTGAATTCTCAAATATAGGACAATTTTAATTTCCAAAAGTTGCACATGAAAAAAAAATCACCAGGATGACAGACCATATATAAGGGAATAACATCCCCCGTACAATCCTGTTCCAATAATACAACCCAGCATGGCTTTTTTTAACTCATCGGTATTGGCAGTCAACGAGTATACTAAAACGATTCCAGGAATAGAAAGGCACAAACCCCAAATGAAAGAGGGTATACCCAGGGGAGGACCGGTTTTAATGATTACATCGGAAGTATCCAGATGACTTAACTGGATATGTTGGAAATCATGCATGTTATTCATTTCAAGTACTGTGAAATCAGGATTGTTCCTCACGAATAATTCTAATTCAATAAGATCCTCTAATTCGGATTTTAAATGATTTTCATCCATGTGAAATAAGGATGCATCCTGGGCCCGGATGGGATGAATTGAAATGGACAGGAAAATTGTGAACAGAAAATATTTCAATAAAGCTAATTTCAAAACAAAGCATTTATTAATTTGGATAACCAAATATCAGAATTTTTATTTTGATTCTTTTATTAATTGGTGAATTGAATTGGAAAGACGAAGGGATTTTCATATGTTGAGCTTTAAAATCATTTCCGGGGCCTAACAGGTTTTTATCAACTGTTAAAAAGATACAAGCTGTTAGTCGATACAACGGATGGAAAACCCAGAGAATCAATTTTAGAAAATGACTCAAAATGTCAATTTTCTGTAAAAAAAGATTTCATGGTACAAATATTGAGTATATATTCGCTAAGTGAGTTAGTATTCAATTCCACGACATCATACCGATTTACTAACTTGGAATTGCTATAACGGCAGTATATCAGTCAACTCACAAACATTCAAATATATATTAGCAATGAATTTAGAAGCTTTGGCAGCAAGCAAACAAACTGCATTAACATCCGAAAAGGATTTAGTAAATATTAAATTTGCATTGGTCGAGTTTTACTCTCCCTGGCATGATGCAACTTATTTAAAGAATCCTGTCGTAAAAGAAATACAAACAAAATACAAAGATCGAATTAAAGTGTTCAGGGTAGAAGTTGAACAGCAAAAATCATTGGCACAGAAGTTCAAGGTCACTAAAACTCCGCATTTTCAAATTTTTAATTTTGGGAAAAGAATAGATCAGGTTGAAGGTATTTTATATAAGAAAGTGCTCTTGAATAAAATTAAGATCCTTATGAGAAATTACTCCTAATTTTGATCCCTGGGAATCATTAGCTATAATCTCAAAAAATTTAAATATATAATCCTTTTCGTCCGCATCATCCTTCATTGATGAAAAATAAAAATAATATGAAGTTCAAAATACTAAGTTCTTTTTTAATACTATTTGTTTCTTTCTCCTTTATATCTCCTCAAAAGCCAAATCCTGAAATAACTATATCAGAATTAAGACAGCACATCGCTTTTCTTGCATCTGATGAAATGAAAGGAAGAAAACCAGGAACAGCAGAGGATAAACTGGTTGCCTCCTATATTCAAGAGCAGTTCAAAAGGTATGGACTTAAATTATCTGGCAATAAGGGATTTCAACCTGTTCATTTGGTGGCTGGCGTTGAATTAGGGGTTCATAATGCTTTGACAATTGAAGGACGAGAATTAAAATTAATGGATGAATTTATTCCATTATCTTTCAGTGAAAGCGCCACATTAATTTCTAAGCTGTCATTTGTAGGTTTTGGATATAATATTAACAATGACACCAATTCCTGGGATGACTATGAAGGAGTGGATGTATCAGGTAATTGGGTGCTGATATTGAATGGTGAACCAAAGCAGGAAGGCAGGGCAAATCCGTTTGAAGAATTTTCAGCCTTGCGAACAAAAGTATTGACTGCCAGGGATCATGGAGCTTCAGGTGTCTTATTCGTGAATTCTGTCTTGAAAAGTAAGGAGGATGAATTACCTGAGCTGGCCTATGATAAAGTAGAAAGTACAGCTGGAATTCCTGTTATCCATATCGATCGAAAATCAGCAGATCTTTTTCTTTCGAAGCTTAATTACTCGGTTGAAATATTGGAAAATGAAATGAATGAGTATAAAAAGCCTCATTCTTTTGCTTTGGATGTGGAAGTCAAGGGGGTGACCGAGCTGTTTTTAAAAAGGGTTGAATCTCAAAACATCATAGCCATGGTCAAGGGAAGCGATCCCCTACTAAAAAATGAATATATTGTTGTGGGTGCTCATTACGATCATTTGGGAATGGGTGGACAGGGTTCAGGTTCCAGGAATCCTGATATAATTGCAGTTCATAATGGAGCAGATGACAATGCATCGGGGGTAGCAGGAGTGATCGAACTGGCTGGAAAATTCCAGAGCATCAGAAAAGAATTAAAGAGGAGTATTGTGTTTGTTGCATTTACGGGAGAAGAAATGGGTTTGCTGGGATCCAGGAAATTCGTTGAGTCAGAGCTATTTGCTAATTCTAACATCAAAGCCATGATCAATTTTGATATGATTGGAAGGATGAATAAGGAGACCCTGGCTTTATTAATTGGTGGCTCTGGCAGTGCTGTCGAAAGTGATTCACTCCTGAACTTATCTGCTAATAAATATGGATTTAAGCTAAAATTATCCCCGGAAGGTTATGGTCCATCTGACCATGCATCTTTTTATGCCAAGGATATTCCTGTTATTTTTATTTCAACGGGTCCTCATGCAGATTATCACACCTCGCTGGATGACATAGACAAAATCGATTTTGAGGGTCAAAGAAAGGTCTTGTGGTTTTCATACGATTTGATCAAAGAACTTGCTGCATCAGCTCAACCTTTGACATTTAAAGATGCCGGTCCCAAAGAGAGATCATCATCGGGTTCCTATAAAATTACTTTGGGAATAATGCCGGATTTTGCTGCTGGAGATGTGAAGGGTTTAAGAGTGGAAGTGGTTCGCAAAGGAGGGCCGGCCTACCAGGGAGGAATGTTGGATGGAGATATTATCACTGCCCTTAACGGACTAGCTGTTGGAAATATTTATGACTACATGAACCGCCTGAAAAAATTAAACAAGGGAGACTCAATTACAGTGGATGTGCTAAGGGAAGGGAAAACCGAGGTATTAATCATCCAATTGTAAATGAGTTTTATCTCATCATTTCTCTGCCTGATTGTGCTCCTTTTGATTTTAAAAACTTGATAATTTCATTAAACTCCTTCTTTTGAACTTTATCTCTTAAACTATTGGACAGATTCCATCCCAAATAGGCAAAGTCCAAAGCTGTTGCTGCTTTATCTTTATTAATCATATTAATAATAGCTCCCCTATTTACTATCATTTGTGTTAGTGTAAGATTACCTTTTGAACAAGCTAACATAAGAGGTGTAAAACCTTTATTGTTTTTGGTGTTTACATGGGCACCAAAGGAAATTAGATATTCTGCAAGTTCAAATCTATTGTGATTGATAGAAACAAGCAATGCATCATTTCCCTGATCATTTCTCAAATTCACATCGGCACCTGAAGCCACTAGTAATTTGGCAATTTCCATGTTTTCTTCCATGCATGCATACATTAATGCAGAAGCCGCTTCTCCATCATAAGTAATGGGTGGATCATCCATTACATTTAACAGTGCACCTTTATTTATCAGGTATTTAGATGTCTCAGTTGCTCCATTAATAATGGCCAGTAACAAGGCATTGCGTCCGTCTGACTGCCTGATTTCCATATCTGCATGCTTATTTACCAGGTATTTTACAATTTCAAGATGATTTTTTGAGGCAGCAAATATTAAAGCAGTTTCTCCGCGGCTGGATCGAATATCAACCTTTACATGTTGATTTTCAAGCAGGTATTTGACTATATTTAAATGATTATTTTCTGCAGCATATAGCAAGGAAGTGATATAATCGACCTCCTTATTTTTCCTGTTTTCAATGATGTAAATCAAAAAGTCTAGATCGCCTTGTTTCGATGCATGGCTGAGTGCAATATATCCCTGGAACGATTGGATATCAATGTATTGAGTATGTTCAGCTAATCCCGGGCTGTAGCCGGTTAAAAACCGGACGATGTCTATGTTCCCATCCAGTGCTGGTATATGCATAAGAGCCGTTTTACCATTTTTATCCCTGGCGTTTACATCTGCACCTCTATAAACCAGCAGTTCGACAAGTTCAAGATTCCCTAAATCACAGGCAAACATCAAAGGCGAATATCTGTTGATTTCAGTTGCATTTACCTGGGCTCCTTCCAGAATTAAGAATTTTGCCATTTCAGGCTGTCTGTTAATAATAGCCCATATCAATGCAGTTTCTCCATAAATCCTTTCATACTCATTTAAGGGTGCTTTTTTAGAAACCAAATATTTTACAAGCTCAAGATTTCCTGACTCAACCGCCAGCATTAGAGAGCTTGCTCCACTTGCAGCGTGATCATTCACTTTTGCCCCTTTCTCCATTAATAATTTAACCCCATCCAGGTTCCCGTTGGAAATGAAATAGAGTAAAGAAGTGTAGCCCAAATCGTTTTTATGATGGATATCAGCATCCATTTTAACCAGGTATTCAGCCACATCCAGGTGATTGTTTTTTGAAGCGATGGTGAGCGGGCTATGATCGTAATTCCCAGTTACATTGATATTCATTTTCCCGGGAACATATTTTATTACTTTTTCAAGATTACCATCTCCTGCAGCTTCGATCAGCTTGTTTTCTTTCTGTGTATAGCCACTGAAATTTAAACAGATCGAAAGTAAAATCAATAGTAATTTCCAACGATTTATTTTGATTCGCATAAGTTGTGTTTTAAATTGGGTGTAAAAATAGTAAAATCAGAAAAGCTCTAGAATTTTACTTTTCCCCTGATTAAACTCAAAAAGATCTCCCTTGCTTAAATTTTTTATCGTTTGAAAAAGAGGAGTTCGGGGAGAAATGACGAAATAATCTTCATTCTCGAAATTGACTTTACCCAGGCCTGTGGCAATAAAAAGTTTATGATGAGTAGTGATTACAATGGCTCCAAATACAACCTTTTCATAATTCACGTTCAAATCAATCTTCCGATAGACCAGGATATCATCCTGGCATTTCTGAAATTGTTCAGCAAAAAGATCTTTTTTTCGCAATATTTGAGCACGAAAGGAATCATACCTGTCTTTTGGCATTCCATATTCATTTGCACTTTGCTGCGCCTCATCCATAGCTTCTCTTGAAATGGTGGAATTTTTTTCAAGGATCTCAATGCATTTGTTAATGAGGGCAGATTTAAATTCAAGATGATTCACTTGTGCTCTTTTTTGTAGCGAATTTATAAAAAAATAATTCAAAGTTTTTATAATCACAATTTTAACTTTTGATTAAATAAGGCATCATTGTAAATTAATGACTAATAAATTATATTTTTGATTTCACTTTAAAAACAATAATGACATGGGAAAAATGATGCTTTACTGGATAATTGCAACTTTAATCACATTATCTGCTGCTTATTACCAAAGAACTACTGGACCAACTTATCCGAAAAGGCTGACTATTGATGTAAATGATGTTGAAGCTGAATTGAAACTTGTGAGAAGCCTCAGCCTGGATGATAGAGCTGAAATAAAACTGAACATGAAGGATACAAATGTTCAAGCCAGACTTTATTTCAGAAGGTATCCCACAAATGAGGAATATAGAAAGGTGGATTTCAGCTATAAAAGCTATAAGCTTGATTCCTGGTTTATGAACAAGGTGTTTAAAATAAGTAAAGATGAAGGTTTTTTTGCTGAAGTTGAACAGCAAGCCCCTGCAGGTAAAATTCAATATTATTTTGAAATAACTGATACGCAGGGAACCAAAAACTATTTCCAGGACGAACCCATTGTGGTAAGATTTAAAGGAGCAGTACCTTCCATCGTATTAACGCCCCATATTTTCTTCATGTTTTTTGCGATGCTTTTGGCGACTCTTTCAGGTATATTGGCCATATTCAGAAATAAATACTTCCGCATCTATACTTTTGTTACCTTTATCTTTTTACTTATTGGTGGTATGATACTGGGACCAGTTGTTCAGAAATATGCCTTTGGTGATCTATGGACAGGTGTGCCATTCGGTTGGGATTTAACGGATAATAAAACCTTAATTGCCTTCATTTTCTGGATTATTGCAGTTATTGGCAATGTGAGAAAAGAGAGAAGAATATTAACGATAATTGCTACCATAGTGCTGTTGCTTGTATATTCAATTCCGCATAGCATGTTTGGGTCAGAACTGGATTATGAAAGTGGCGAGGTTACACAGGGTTTAATTTATCTGATCCCTTTCCTCCTGCTTAAAGTGGATCATTTGAAGAATAAATGGAATAATGCATAAATCAAATGGACAGTTGATCTTCATTAAAGACTAATTAAGAAATTTACTCGAATTGCATTTCAAAAGCGTTCTCTTGTTTCAAATGAATAAATAGAAGGACCAATTCCTCAGCCGGAGTCTTTCCTTTAGGAATAATATTTCAGGATATTTGATCAAAAAATGTTATTAAGAGTAATTCTTAAAATAAATTTGGAATAAATAAGAAGTTTGTAGTATATTTGACAAATAATTAATTATACTATTATGAAACTATTAAGAATATTATCCATTGTATTAATCCTGGCATTTGTTGCCACGATTACTGTGAAAGCAATTCAAATATCAAAAGAAAAGACAGAAATTACAGCATCTCTCGATGAAGATAAGAAAGCTGATAATGATAAGAAGAAATCCAAAGACAAGAAGAAGTCTGATTGTTGTGAGGATGGAAGCAAATCAAAAGCTTGTTGTTCTGATAAAAAATCTTCTAAAGATTGCAGTACAAAAGATAAAGCAACCGCCAGCTATTCTAAATGTTGTTCAAGCAAAAGTACCAAGAAGTAGATTTTTGATTTTTAATTGTGTTTTGGGCCGCTCTCTGATCAGGGAGCGGTTTTTTTTATGCCCAACTCAAATGCTCTATTAAAATTTTAATGCCAATAAGGATCAATACAATTCCTCCTAAGGGATAAGCTGATCGCCTGTACTTCATTCCCATGTGTTTACCAACATACCATCCTGAGTATGAAAAAATCAGTGTAAATAATGCGATTATTACCAATACTTTAATTATGGAGATATCCAGGAAGGCTAAGCTAATTCCAACAACGAATGCATCCATGCTTGTGGCAATTCCTTGTAAAGCAATTTGATAGCCAGAAATTACTGATTGTATTTTAGTATCTGTTTTTTTAACAATTCCTTCTATAATCATTTTTACACCCAGAAAAGTAAGTAAAAAGAATGCGAGCCAATGGTCAAGAGATTTTATTTGCTCTTCAATACTGGAGCCAATCAGCCAACCCAGGAAGGGCATAAGTGTTTGAAAAAAAACAAAAGTAAAGGCGATTTTTAATCCAAATTTTTTATCCAGGTGCTGAAAAGAAAATCCATCCACCGCAGAAACAGCAAATGAATCTATGGATAAGACGATTCCTATGACTATGATGGTAAATAAATCCATTCACAATTAATAAAACA
>JADHTG010000028.1 GCA_016776505.1 Bacteroidota bacterium | reverse complement strand
ACATAAATTTTTACGGGCTGCCCAGTCAGGCTATCACCCGATAAGGACAATTTCAAATTCGGTGAAAAAGTAGTGCTGTCAAGTGAAATTTCATAATCGCCTGGTGCTGTCACATCTACATCTGTAACCAGGTAATATCCCTTGACTTCAAAACTTTGATGTGCGGAAGGAAGCCCAACAATTGTATGAAATGGGAGTAAAGAATCGCCTGTCAAATGAAGTGCAGTCGGTAAAGTATTAACAACAATATCTGCATCGGCTGAAGCACCGCCGTCAGCAATAGCCATCACTGTTTCGTTTCCGGCAGTAACACCTGTTGCAATTACCTGGATATTACCATTTGCATCAGTTTTAGCATTTGTTTTATCCAGTGAAACAAGACCTGTTGAAGCCATATCCACATTGTAATTAACTGCATTTGTCCCGTCAGGGAATTTCAGGTTGATATCAACCGTTGAATTCCTGTATGTATAAATAGTGGTCGGGTTAGCGATAACAGTAATCGTTGACGGGGCATCCTTGTAAGTACAACTGGGGTCTATTCCTGTTGAAGAATTCACATTTTGCAAGAGGAATGAATAAATTTCATGATGTGATGCTGAGCCACCTGTTGAACCTGAAAATCCTATAAATAAGGGAGAACTTCCAAATTTTGCTTTCAGATCAATTGTTTTAGAAACTACAGGATTGGCAGGACGAACATCATTTAATGAAACCCTGACTTCGAGTACTGTGCCGTTATAATCTACCCATACATGAAAATTACCAACTGTTTTCATATCAAATGGCATGGTAGCTACAACGGGTGAATTGGAGTGATCTGATTTGCCATCGATGATAATGGCCACATGATTGGCATCCGGATCCCAAGCATTTTTATAGGTATCGAACTCAACAACTACACTGGGGGAGATTCCGTCATACCCGATTCCACCACCTGTTGACAGGAAAGTGGATGTATTATTCTGTAGTATATAGGCAATTCCATCAGCACCCCCCGCTTTATGGTCAGATATTTTTGCAGAAAAATAGGAGCTGAAAGAATAGGTGGATTTCAGATTTAATTTATTCTTCCAGAATGCGCTGCCTGCTTTGTTGTATTCAGAAGCCGTTAGTTCCATACTTGAATTGGCGGAATTATTAGAAGCATTTCCGTTTATCTGGAATAAATTTGCTTTGGTAGTAGTAAATGTTGGGCAATTAATACTGATTTCTGAGTCACAGGGAATGGTTGTACTATTGACAATTCCAATCACTCCGACATCTTTTGATGGAGCTCCTGATGATGTCAATGCCACATTTCCATCGGTATATCCTGCCGGAGCAGAGGCTGCTATTCTAACATAAACCGTTACAGGTTGCCCGGTAAGGCTTCCTCCAGACTGAGGCAATACTACTGAAGCAGTGTAAGTTGTACCATCTTTTGAAACTTCCCAATTGGTTGGAGCAGTTACCGTAACATCATTCGTTAGCTGGCTCCCTGAAACCGTGAATGTCTGGTCTGCAGAAGCTGTGCCGACCCATGTATGAAACGGAAGCAGGTTAGCTGAAAAAGTAATACTGGCACTTGAGGTCGTAACCGCAATAATATTTGAGTTGGGTCCCTGTCCATTTGAATTTGCACCTCTTAACCTGTAATAATAGCTCGTGGCAGGAGATAAACCTGTGACACTATAAGAAGTCACATTGCCGGTTGTCAGATTATTATAGGATCCGACCATTGTTGCAAATGTATTGGAAATTGAAACATCAAGCCTGTAATCAGTTGCACTTGTTGCCGCATTCCAGTTGGCAGTGAAACTTGTTCCTCCAATATTGGTAGCTGCAGTGGCAACCACAGCAGGTGGTGTTCCTGCCGCAGTAATTCCGCAAACTCCAAAAATTCCGGTTTTATCATTTGAAACAGTTTTAGTTATTGTAATGCTGTTTATTACTTTAGCCCGATCTGTACTGTTCAGGTCAATGATATTGTCATACATAGCAACACCATTGGTAAATGCATTGTTTTCAAATGTGCAGCCTGAGCTGCTAACTCTTCCGATATCTTTAATTGCCAGCGTGTAGGTTATTGATCCGGGGACACACCAGTCAGGCACGGTAAATGAATAAGTGGTATTTGAACCATCGCTGAAATTCACTTTAGCATTGAATGATGTCGGGGAATTGGGTGTTCCTGCACTGGTTGCCAGGATGGACAATTTGGCAAATGATCCTGGATTTTGAAATGTTAATGTAGCGGATTGATTCAGGCTGGTCAGGTATAAGCCATTATTGCTGGAGTAAGCTTGCAATTGATAATTTACTCCTGCGGTACCGATGCTGTTAATTACCCCATTCGCAGGAAGGCCTAGAGGACCTGTTGATCCACAATTAAAGCCTGCTGCATAAAGTACAGCCCAACTTCCATCCATTATCGCTGTGACTTTGCTACTTGATGTTCCGGATCCTTCTGCTATCAAATCATGGTTGAAACCAGTCACCGTAATGGGTACATACGATTGGGCACTCAAATATAAAGTATAACCCAACGCAAAAAATAGTGTTAGTATAAGCTTTCTCATAATATTTGTTTTAATTGTTAATCAAATTTCTTTTAATAAGTACAGGATAATGTGTTAGCAGGTTAGCAAAAGGTTAGCATTTGATAAAAAATCAGATCAATGATTGGGGTTGTGTAATACTTATTTTATGAATAAGACCAAGAAAAAGAGCAGTCAGGTAATGATTTTATCTAAAATTCGACCAGAAAATTCTGCAGATTAATTTCCGAGTTTATTTTAAATTTTTTACGTATCCTGGAGCGAGAAACTTTTAAACTGTCAGGGCTTTGATACAAAACAGAAGCAGTATCTTTAATATTCATTCCAAGTTTTGTAAAAATGCACAATTTGACTTCAGCAGGGGTTAGTTCCGGGTATTTTTTTACCAGGTTTTTAGTAAAACCTGAATGCAGACTATTAAATGCGATTTCAAACTGTTGCCAGCTATCCTCCCGGATTTTTTCATCAAGCTTGTTAATGATGGTTTCAATCAATTCTCCGGTCTCTTCACTTAGGTCATAGTCCTCCTGTAAGGAATTCAGTTTTTTATGCATTTCCAGGTTAAACTCATTGTTTTTAATGAGGTACATGGTTTTCTCAACCAGTTCACTATTCTTTTTTTCAAGTTCTTTCAAATGACATGAAACAAGCATAAGAGCTGAGTTCACCCTGGCTGATAGTTCGACAGGATCAACAGGAATTCTAATATAGTCATAAGCTCCGGCGTCCAATGCTTCATGGAGGTCGTTGGAGGTAAGCATAACTCCTGTGGCAATAATGACTGGTATATGGCTTGTTTTTTCATTGGATTTTAACAACCTGATCAGTTCAATTCCAGTTATTCCGGGCATATCCCAGTCAGAAATGATGAGGTCCAATGGAATCGATTCTGACAAATGAATTGCAGATTCACCATCTGCTGCCTGGTACAAACGATATTCCGGATGAGCATTTTCCAGGAATCTGGTTATGATCTGAATGTTTTCAATATGATCATCAACAACTAAAATCTTGTATTTACTCATCTTTCACTAAATTTAAAAGATTCTGATAATCCAACTCGTTAATTTCATAAAGAGCTTTGATAATACTTTCTTTCCATTTTTTCACTTGTTCCGTATGATCTTCCGTCAAATTCTTCAGTACATCCTTCACATCGGAGATCTGCTGAATGCTTATGTGCCTCAATTGATTGCAAAAAGGAAGGAGATATCGGATGTCCTCTTTTTTCAGTACTAAATCCAGGCCATTGCCGGGTTTTTCTACCATCTCAACATAATCCGCTGGCTGTTGATCAGCACCAACGGACAGGGGAAGGGTAAACCAAAAAGTCGATCCCTCTCCGACGATTGAATCAGCACCAATTTCTCCGCCATGGGCTTCTACTGCCATTTTGCAAAACGAAAGCCCCAGGCCTGAAGAACGTATAGAATTTGAATGAATGGATCTTCGCTGGGTAAATCTTTTAAAAAGTAATGGAATATACTGTTTTTCAATGCCTTCGCCATGGTCTTTGACGGATATGTGCAGAAAATCCTTCGCTGTCACCGTGGAACTTACTTCGATCGTTTGCCCATTTGCAGAAAATTTTATGGCATTTGTAAACAAATTTATTAAAACCCTGTTCATGATTTCAGGATCAGCTTTTATCGATATGTCTCTGACTAACTTTATTTTAAATTCAATGCTTTTCTGATCTGCCAGGTATCTCACTTCTTCCATTGCCTGCTGGACCATCTGTTTTAGGTAAAGATTATCAAATGCCAATTCCATGGATTTTTTTTCAAACTTACTCAGATCAAGAATATTCAATACCAGGTTAAGCATATTCTTGCCTGCTTGTTTTATTGAATTGATTTCCTTTTCAGAAATTTGATTTCTGTTGATATGGATAATCTTGTTCAAAGGAACTTTCAGATCATGCACCAAAAATGAATTCATCACATCCTTGAATTCTGAAAGTTCGGTGAGTTTTAAATTAATGGATTCCAACTTTTTCGCTTGTGAAGAGATTTCCTTATTTTTTTGTTCCAGCAGTTCATTCGATCTTTTCATTCGTAAACGGCTGCGAATAATCATAAAAACAAGTATAACGAATAACAGTATCAGGAAAAAAGCTGAGAACATGATTATTCGTTGAATAAGGATCTTTTTATCCTGTAATTCAGTTTCCTGATGAAGGGTTTTGTTTTCCATTTCAGTTTGTTCTGTACTGAATTTTACTTTCAGTGAATCAAGAGCCCTGTTCAATTCATGCTGATTGAGTGAATCCTTTATAGTGATATAAGATTGATAGTATTTTGCTGAAGACTCGAAATCCCTCAATTCGTTATTTACATTGATAAGTGCTTCATAAGTTGATAATAAATTGGACCATGATTTGTTTTCTTCAAATACCGGCAAGGCAGACTCATAGTATCTCTTTGCTTTTTCGAAATCATTTTGTGCATAATATACTTCGCCAAGATTTACATTTTGGATGGCTATATCATTCGGAAAATTCAATTCAGTTGAAAGATCAAGGGCCTTTTTATGGTAACTAAGGGCTTGATCATATTTTTTCTGCAATGTATAAACGTTGCCTATATTGGTATAAATTCTATTGATCAGCACCTTCGGATTCATCTTCCAGACCAATTCAATAGCCTCCTTGAATAAACCCAGTGCTTCTTCATATTTCCCCTTATTTTTATAAATGATACCTAAGGTATTCATTCCAATGGCCGCTCTGATTAAATCATTGTTTTTCAGACATAAATTCATTCCTTTTTCAGTCCACCTGATCGCTTCATCATATTCATTTGACTCAGAATAAATAGATCCAAGTTTTAAATAGGTATAACCAAGAGCCTGCTCATTATTGTTTTTTTGGTAAATGTCTGCTGCCTCTAGGAGATTGCTGATGGCTGATTTGAGCTCTCCCCTGTAAAGGTGAATGGTGCCAATATTTTCCAGGGCATTTCCGGTCTCTTTGGTTAAATTCAACTTTTTGTAAATTTCCAGTTGTTTATTAAATAAAATCAGGCAGGAGTCATAATCAGCCTTTGCTTCACATATCAATCCCAGGTGATTAAATGCCTTTGCCATAGCAAGTGAGTCTTTGTATTTGGTAGCGTATTTGAGTGCTTTATTAAAATACGTCCGGGCATTATCGAAATCCGACACAGACCAAAAACACAAACCTATATGATCAAAAAGTTTCCCTTTTAAGAAATACATTTTTAGTGAGTCGGCTAAATTCAATCCCCATTCTCCATATTTGATCCCTTTTTCAGGATCAATCGCATAATAGGCTTTGCTAAGGTCAGCCAGTGCTTGAACTTTCTCCTGGCCGTTTATGCTTTCCAATAATTGTGTTAACCGTTCAATTTCAGGTGTTTGGGAAGATAAAGAGAAACTTAATAAAACAGATGTAATTATTAATGCAAACTTTCCAGTTTTCATAATTTCTGAGTTATAACTATTACAAAACTATATATAAAATATTAGCATTGATTATTTTAAGTGATTAATATATTTTTGCTGCACAAAACAATACCCAACAAGGATGAAATATCTATTGAGCTGTTTTATTTTAATATTTTGTTTCTATTTCACTTTAAAAGGGCAACAAGTTAAATTAATTGCCAAAGGAAGCAACCCGGATCCAAGTTATTACGATATCACCAAAATTAATAACAATGAGTTTCTGGCTGGGGGTGAATTCGGTGTGTTGCACTCCATCGACAGCCTGGGCCGGGTAAAAATCATCGATATTCCTTTTGAATGCAGCCATATTCTACGGATTAAAAAATTCAGATCACAGGTATTTATTGCCACTTCCAATGGACAATTGATTACTTATTTCCCGGAATCCAAAACTTTTTCTCAAAATACCTTCAATTACTTGTATAAAAGAAGGTGCTTCTACGATATGCTGATCCTGGAAGACGGAACCATTTATTTATGCGGGGGAGCCAGCCGGATTGCAAATGGGAGGTTGGCATATCCGAATGGATTTGTATTGAAAACATCTGTTCATAGCAACTCAGCACCTGAAATGATATGGGAAAATAAAAATTCATTTGTTTGGTCCATGTATTATGATGTGGAGCATGATAAACTGCTGATATCTGCTTTTTCAATCCCATTTATGAAATCTAGCATATTAAGTACATCCGACCATGGCCTTAGCTGGACAGAGGAATATAGGATTAAAGGATTAGTATACGATTTGGATAAAATAGGAGATGAATTATGGTATTGCGGAAGCAGAAATATATTATACTTTAAAGATGGGATGATTGGTCAGCTTACAAATAAGCCTGAAAGGACCATTGTCAGCGATGTGGGTTGCATCTATGAAATGTTTGCTTACGACAACAAAATGATATCCTGTAATTATCGGGGGAAATTTTATGAATTTGATACCAAAACCGCGACTTTTACTGATCTAAAGGTTCGCAATTCCTACCCTCTTTATGCCCTGGAGTTTGCCAGACCCGGCAAATTATTATTGATTGGGCATGGGACAACCCTTTACATGTATAACTACAAACTTCAAAATAAAATTCAAATCAGCTCGAAATAAAAAAGGCCAACCCTTGCGGATCAGCCTCTTTTGTTATGAAAACAATTTAGGCTTCGTCTGTGAGGATCATTCGCTCCACCAGACTTTCTGCTCCGCTTGTCATCCTGACCAGGCGAATCATTTTGCTCAGTTGATCCACATACAGGACGAAGTTTTAAGAGTAGTTACTCAATCTTTCCGGACTTTGGGAGTCATCAAATTGTGTGAAGATACAAACTATATGTTTGTCCAGCCAGGGCAGTGTAACACCATCTTTCCAGATTGCGATAGTAATAAGCTTTTGTGCAAGGACAAGCTGGAAAGCTTGTCTAACATGGATACAGAAGTGACTGATCCTATTATATATCTTCTTTCAATCAACGGTCAAAAATTTCAGCAAGGCTGAATTCGGGAAAAAATTTTATTTCTTATACTTTCTTATCCCCACACCTGCCTTCACTCATAAAAGGATATTTAAATTCAGAAGGGGGGATGAGTGTTTCCTTGATGGTCCGTGGACTGGTCCAGCGCAATAGATTGAGGTAGCTTCCGGCCTTGTCATTGGTACCTGAGGCACGGGAACCGCCAAAGGGCTGTTGTCCTACAACGGCTCCTGTGGGTTTGTCGTTGTAATAGAAGTTACCGGCAGCATATTTGAGTACTTTGCACGCACGTGTCAGGGCTGCCCTGTCCTGGCTAAAAATAGATCCTGTCAGTGCATAGGGAGAAGTGCTGTCACAAATCTCCAGTGTTTTTTCAAAATCTTTGTTTTTGTAGACATAAATGGTCATCACCGGACCAAATATCTCTTCTTCCATGGTTTTGAAATGCGGATTAGCAGTGAGTATTACTGTTGGCTCAATAAAATATCCTTTTGATTTATCTCCATGACCACCAAAAATTATTTCGGCATCATCTGCATTCTTCGCATACTCAATATAGGACATGATCGTATCAAAAGCGTTTTCATCAATGACTGCATTCATGAAGTTTCCGAATTCTGTCACATCTCCTACCCTTATTTCAGAAATCATTTCACTTATATCGGACTTTATGCCTGTCCAGAGTGATTCAGGTATATAAGCACGTGAAGCAGCTGAACATTTTTGCCCCTGGTATTCATAGGCTCCCCTGACAATGGCTGTAGCCACTTCTCTCTCCTGGGCTGATTCATGTACAAAGATGAAATCTTTTCCTCCCGTTTCTCCCACAATTTTGGGATAAGATTTATATAGGGGAAGATGATCAGCCACTGTTTTCCATAAATGATTGAAAGTAGCATTCGATCCGGTAAAGTGAATGCCTGCCAAATCTTTATGCGCCAGTACATGCTTGCCAATCAGCGAACCTGAACCAGGAATAAAATTAATCACTCCATCAGGCAAACCGGCTTCCTTGAAAATTTTCATCATGTAATAATTGGACAATACAGCAGTAGAAGCAGGCTTCCAGACAATGGTATTTCCCATCAGGGCAGGTGCAAAAGACAAATTTGCAGCAATGGAAGTAAAATTAAAAGGACTGATGGCAAATACAAACCCTTCTAAAGGCCGATATTCAATTCTATTTATAATGCCTGTTTCCGAAAATGGTTGATCGTGGTAAATTTCAGAAATATAGTGTGCATTAAAACGCAAAAAATCTATCGTTTCATCTGCCGCATCAATCTCAGCCTGGAATGCATTCTTGCTTTGTCCCAGCATGGTGGATGCATTGATCACATGCCGGTATTTCTTTGCGATTAAATCAGCGACTTTTAAGGTAATGGATACTCTCTCCACCCAGGATAATTCCTCCCATGCTTTATGAGCCTGCATGGAAGCATCAATGGCCATTTGAATTTCTTTTTCACCTGCCTTGTGGTAATTTGCCAACACATGGGAATGATTATGAGGCATCACTACCTGGGCCGTATTATCTGTTCTTATTTCTTTACCCCCAATTATTAAGGGAATATCCAGTATTTCTGAACTCATTCTTTCCATTTCGGCAATGAGTTGTTTCCTTTCACGGGTACCCGCCCTGTAGCTTAATACAGTCTCATTCTGGGGTAGTCCAAAATTAAAATTCGCGTTATTCATAACTTATAGCTGAGCATTATTTAGATTCATTCCAAACCCCACTATCAAAAAGAATACCATCTATTATTAGGGTAATTATAGCCATCAGGATTATTTTTTGATCTTTTGTTAATCAAAGAAGTTTACTAAGACAACAGCATGATTATCAAATATTCGTATTTTTGAAATTAGAACACCTCCAATTAAATAAAGAAAATCATGAAAAAATTATCCGTTCATTATGGCAGCTTTTCTCTGATGGCATTGTTCTTTTTATCCTCCTGTGCAAGTTACACATTTTCAAATAAACAGCAGGGAGAAAGTGTGCAAATCACTATCAAGGAACAACAAGATGTCCTGGCAATTAATGATTTAAAACCCCAGGTGGTGGCAATAAACAGTGCACGTGGAGTTTTGGTCATGGAAGGAGTTAACATGGCTGTTAACGGGATAAAAATGTTGATCCAGAATGAACAAAACAAATACACGGCAAATTATCGTACAGCCTTATCCGACATATATTATTACAACTTTATATCCGAACAGGGGCCTTTTGATTTTACAGGCATTAAATTCAGCGGATTTGATATACTTAGGCAGGTGCAATTGAAAGATGGTACGATTGATACAGCTGTATATATTTCTTTTGTGCTCGATCTGGATAATCCGGAGGACATCATCAATAATTCTGTTTTCCACCTGAAAGTGGAAGATTTTGTAATGAAGTATTGCAAAGCCAAAATCCCGGGTTTCAGATGGTATTTACCCTGGACAGCATTTTTTGCCAAACGGAAATACGTGAATGTTGATATGGACATTTCGTTCTCTTCCTCCTGGGTAAACGACAGGTCACAGATTTTCAGGGATGAAGAAATCGGGCGATTCTTTTTTGATCTGAGAAATGTGCCGGTGGATTATCATAGTAAGGAATACCAGGATTATGCACAAAATGTAATTGGCCGAAAATTATATGGATTCAGTTACCTGGTGCCACGCTCTAATGGCAATTATGTGACTTATCAGAACGAAATTAAAAATTGTTACGGAAAAGGCCAGTACAATATTTCAGCAGAAATAACAGAAACAGCAAAAGACAATTTTGTATCCAGGGTCATGTCGCAAAACAAGGACTATATTATGGAAAATGTGAAATATGAGTTGATCAATAAGTTGAACATACATTAGTGGTGAAGTATTTTAGCCTGTTCCTGCTCTTCTGTTTTTTTAAACAAAGCCTGGCTCAAAACCCGGAATTTGTTATACAGGATGGACATGCTCAACCAATTACAGCACTTGCTGTAAAGGAAAAAGAATTTGCGAGTATAGATGAAAGCGGAAAATTGGTCATATGGGATATTAATTCCAAACTGATCAAGGAAAAACATATGCTTCACAATATCCCATTTGCCAGCACTTCCTCACAGCGTTTAAAATTTACTCCCCACAAAAATATGATACTGTTTAACAGCCATAATTTCAATTCTTTTGTAAATACAAGTAGTAATTCAAGCCTGACATTATATGATTACCAGAAGAGAGAAGTGGCGAATAAATTCAGTACAGAATCTGATTTAATATATGGTGAAGGCGGGCATCTGTATTTTTATATCAATGAGTATTATGATGAGCCTGAGCATACATTTAATACACTTATTTTTCACAGATCAATCATATTTCATTATTTTCAAACAGCAGATTCAGGATTACAACTTCGCCATCAATATGCATTTGAAAATCGTATTTGCAATATGGTGGTTTCCAGTAAAAACAAGCAGCTTGCAGTCGGATTCGAAAATGGCCATGTGATTATGATGGAAGTGGAAAGAATGGAACCCCTGTGGGAAAGTGCAGATTTTGAGGACAGGATTTATGATTTGACTTTTATTCCCGGCAGGAATGCTTTGGCTTATACAGGGACTGCTAAAAAGTATAGCAGTTCAGGCGCCAATTATATAATGATTCGATCTGTAGACAATCAATTCAGTAAAAAATTAATAGGTGATGGGAAAGAAGTTGCAATTAACAAAGTGCGATGTTCTGATGATGGGGAATATATGATCGCAACTGGTGGCTTCCACTTGTTCATAATAGAAACAGTTACCTATGAGTTTATTTTTACGGATAAACCCTCAGATCATTTTTGGGGATTCCATCAAATCAGCGATGTGGCCTGTTTAAAGAATAGTCATGAATTGATTATAAGTAGCCATCTTCAGCTGAGGATTTTTAACATGGATAATCTTCAATACAGCGATAACCTGAATAACGCAATGACTGGTTTCGGTGGACAACTGGGTTTCAGTGATCAGAACACTTTTTATTTATACGATAACAGCTCCAATAAAATACTGGATTTTTATGACCTGGCTAAACTTGAACGTAAAAACTTCAATTCATCCATGACCTACGACCTGCTTAGTAATTATAACTACCAGGAAGGTAAATCCCTGTGGTTTCCTTCGGGCAAAGAAAATATCATGAGTTTTCAGCCTTCTGACAACACGCTGGCAGTATGGACCACCACCGATGAATTCGAAAATGAGGAGAATCATTTTCTATTGTACACTCTTGATTCATTGTCATTGAAAAAAGATTATCCTTTAAACTGGAATAAAGATCAACAGGAAAACTACATGAAACTCCTCTGCCTGGATGCAGAGCTGGACATCATATTATTCGAAGGAATCAACGATTTTTTTGACATAAAACATGTAAAAACCACTCTCTATATTCTTGATCTTGTGACAGGGAAAGAACTTTTGAATCAAAAAATCATCGATTTAAATCACAATTTCCTGTTTTCTCCCAATAAAGAGATGTTGGTGTTCCTGGATGAAAATAGCGAATTAGTGGTCTTGAGCAGCAGGAATTTAAAAGAGATTTTCAGGAAACCTGTTAATAGAGGATTAAACAACAGCCCCTTTTTATTTGCAGCAGACGGAAAACTGCTTTATTCATCCCAGGAAATAAAGGATTCCAATTATTTAAATCATGTTATTTTAACCGATCTTAACAATTTAAAGGAAGACACATTGATTTCCATTCAAAACAATGGGCTGACATGTATGGATTACAATGGGAACTACTTAGCCATGGGACTTATTCATGATTACAGTCTTGACAAATGGAAAGATTCGGTTGAATACAAGGTGGAGAAATTTGGTTTGGATTTTTTCACCGATTACAAGCTTGTTGTTCTGGATATGGAATCCCGGGAAGTAATACGTAAAATACCTGCCAACCTTAGTTTTTATAATGCCTGTATTTTAAAAGATGATTTAGTTTTAGCCAGCCAGTTTTTACAGCAAGTGCAACTCATCTCCATAAAAAAAGAGGATGAAATTGATCTGTATCGTTCAGGAAAAGAAGATATTTTTGTAAGCCGGTATAATTACAAGTCAGGCAAGTCGGCCCTCAAACAAATAGGAGTAAAAATCGATAAGCAGGTTTATCCAGTCGAAAGTTATGACCTTTTGTATAACAGACCGGATAAATTATTGGCTGTTTCAGGGAAAGCATCTCCTGCCCTGCTGACAGCCTGTGAAAAAGCCTGGCAAAAAAGACTGGTAGCTAATTATGCAGATACATCCAGTTTATCAGTGTTATTAGACGTTAGTAAATTCCCCCATGCAGAATTCAATAACAGAAAGACATTCAAATCGGTTAGTGAGAAACCTGAGGTTGAAATCAGTGTTTCATTTTTTGATAGTTTCTCCACTTTAAGCCATTGGCAAATGCAGGTGAATGGGGTACCCCTTTTTAAGGGAAGTGGGAAAAAATTTCAAACACCCGGTCTGAAAAGTGAAACCATATCTCGGACAATTAAATTATCTGAAGGCAGCAACAGAATTAAAGTTTTTGTCGAAAATGAACACGGACTTCGGTCTTTGCCTGATGTTATCACAGTAAATTATAAACCAAAGGAAACGATCAAACCTGATATTTATTTAATAACCATTGGGGTATCCGATTATCTGGATTCCAGCTACAACCTTCGTTATGCTGCTAAAGATGCTTCCGACCTGCAAAAATTATTTTCACCTTTTGATACGCTATTTTACGGAGATGGTGACTTTTTTGTTTCCAAAAATTACCACTTCAATTCAGACGCATTTCCGCTTGTCAGGAGATGGAGCCTTTTAGATGATCAGGCCAGGAGGGAAAATATCATGCAGATAAGAAAATGGCTTGAAGAGGCAGCAGAAGATGATCTGATCCTGCTGTTTATTTCCGGGCATGGATTACTTGATTCAGATGGAAATTATTTTTTTGCAACCCACGATATCGATTTTAAAAATCCTGCAGACAAGGGGCTTTCATTTGCTGAAATGACTGGTTTGCTGGAGGGTTTGGCTTGTAGAAAACGCTTATTATTCCTTGACACTTGTCATTCAGGAGAGTTGGACGATACAGACCAGGGTGTAAAAAGGGCTTTGGCCAACATGCAGGATAATCAGATTACAACGAGCTTTACCAAAGGAGCTTATGTTATACAGGATGAAAATGTAGAAGTCTACAACAGTTTTGAATTGATGAAAGATTTGTTTGCAGAATTAAATACAGCAGGAATTGTTGTTACAAGCGCATCCAGTGGTCTGGGATATGCTATTGAAAATGATGAATGGCAAAACGGGGTGTTCACTTATTCTATCATCCGCGGACTTAAAGAATTCAAAGCAGACAAAGACAAGAATAGAATAATCAGTATTTCAGAATTGCGCGACTACGTGATCAACCAGGTTTTTGTCCTGACTAAAGGCCGTCAAAAACCAACCAGCAGGCAGGAGAATATAGAATTTGATTTTAGGGTGTGGTAAGCTGGGGATTATTTGAAAAAAAAATTGTACTCTAACAAGCAACAGAACAAAAAGGCAAACCGAATTTTTGATTAGCCTTGTATTTGTTTAATCCGATTTTATAATTTGGAATCTGTTTGGATATCCTTTTTATAAACAATGGTTCTGTAGGGGAACGGTATCTCAATCCCTTCCATATCAAAACGCTTTTTAATGCTCATATTAATATCATAATGCATGGCGAATGCATCAAAAGCCTGGTCTGTCCAAACTTGTGCTCTCAAATCAATTGAAAAATCTCCAAACTTGATCAGCTTAACCACCACTTGGGGAATATTTTTGTCCTTTTCCGCTTGCGTCCTTGTATCAATACACTTTGGATGTTTGATGGCTTCCTCCTGGATTATTTTTATCGCCAGGTCTATGTCGCTGTCATAACTGATTCCCACTCCGATCCATCTGCAAATCAGTGGATCATCTATCGTATCATTGATTACTATATCAGAACTAATTATGGAATTGGGGATGATTATACGCTTATTTTCAAAATTTTTTATCACCGTATGCCTTAATGTGATGTCTTCTACTTTCCCCTGAAGTTTTTCACCAATTAAGATCAAATCTCCCACCCTGAAAGGTTTGAAAATGACAATAAAAATTCCACTTACAATATTTGAAAATGCTTGTTGTGCAGCTAACCCTATGAGAACCATCATGATTCCAGCACTTGCAAATAATGTGAGTGCCAATGCTTTAAAGCGCGGAACTGAATAAATAACAATTGCGATTGCAATAGTCCAGATGATCAATGAAGCAGCGTTTTTGAAGAATTTAAAAGTAGTGGGATCAATTTTTAGGTTCAGAGATTCTTTCTTAAAAGACCTGTTTATTAACCACCTCACTAACTTATTGAAGGCCAGTGTCAGAACAATGATGATGATGATGGTAATAATCAATTTCAATTCTACACCCTGACTTTCCAAATAATGAATAAACTTATTCAAGACAATTAGTTTTTACAATCACCTAATTAAAGGGATATTATAGTTTCAAAACGAAAAGATTGAACGCAAAGTTAACTCTTTCGAAACCAAATTACAATCATCAAATTTTCAACGAATAAACTTCAGGTTTTTGACTTTTTTATCAACACTCATTGAATAATATAAGTTTTTGACTGATCCCTGAATTCTTCCGGTTTCAAGGGAATGATATGATTGCCAGCATTTTGAGAAATGTTTTTCATGCTGTAAACACTTTGACACATGATATTAATCATATTCAATAAAAGCTCGGCAACATTCGGTAAATCGTACACTATGCGGATCTGGGAATTGCTGGAATAAACCTTAAAATTATTCAAATCACTCATTCATTCAGCCATGCAGCTTCCTTCGGTAATTGTAATTTCATAATCTTCTACTTTGCTATGATATCCAAAGGGATCTGTTCCACAAGGATCCATTTTAGTACGACATCAAGCTACAATCATTTTATTCATGATTTGTATTCGAGTCATTCCAATTTTAGCATTGGATTGGATGGGTACAAAGTTTGTAAATGTTCAGGTCAGCTGATCGGTTTTAGTAAAACCTTCTTCAGCAAGCACCTGGAATACATAATCCCTGTTCAAGTCAATATAAACCACCATATTTTTTGAGGACAGAAATTCCCCACATGGGCTGTAAAATGTAATCCTACCTGGCTTCAGCTGTGAACTGTAGTAGTTGCCGTGGATGTTTTTCAGACCTTATTAAATGCGGAAATGGAAATACAAGTCATCACTGAAAATCCATCCCAAATATACAGGATAGCTATATTATTAATAGATTGATACAAAGATTTAATTTTTTCCTGGATCTTAGAATTGGAGCCAATTTAAGATTTAAATCATTTGCGTCCTAAGTACACATTGGTTCCATTTACAGCCTGTTCCAATAAATATTCAATACCTGTATTTGTTTGAATTGAATATTCAGTTGATCTCCTGTATTGAGAACAATTAATGCTACAAGCTTAGTCTGTTAACTTCCAGGTATGTTCATAATAGCAGTCAACATAAACAGGACCCCATTCGATTGAGCCACCTACAGATTTGCCGTATAAACTAGTTTGTCCCTCAGCTGTGTAAGTATATCCATCGCTCCATGCGCCAACAGTTCCGGCATAATCACCATCTACATAAATGTCAACGCTATAGCCTGTCCAATTATCCACTACAACTCTGCAATCATCTCCACGACTTTTTTCTGGTTTTGGAATTGCCACGTCAGTGTTTGATCGCTCCTTAACAACATTCGGATTGTTTCCCCTCGTTTTTTCGATTGTGGCAGATTTAGATTCAATTACTTTTACTTCCTTGCTTTGCCCATATACACTTAAGGTGAATAATGTGACAAAACCGATTAATAATACTTTTTTCATGATCTTTAATTTTTGTTTTTTTTCAAATACTAATTTATGCTGTTTTTATTTGTTTCATGCATTTAATATCATTTTATTACATATGGTAAAGTTTTTTGAAACTAATCCGTAAAAACACCTACTCCAAAATCCTTCTTTTTACGGATTGAATTTAATGTTTAGTGGCAATAGCTTTGAATTGAAATAAAATCAAGAATCATGAAAAAGTTAATTGTATTCTTAAACCTTATTCTTTTCTGCACACTCTCTGCTAATTCTCAAGTTGAAATTCCGAATGGAGATTTTGAGAAAAATACGGGAAATTATATCGACAATTGGGATCTCAAAAGTGGCGATTGTCAAGTCAGGGAATTTATAACACTCAGTGGATCAAATGGATCAATGACAGTAGAACCAGCATCCGGAAATAGATTTATAACACTTATGAATGGTGGAAGCAGTGTAGGAAAACTTGAAACCAATTTTCCACTGAATACACGACCTGAATACTTTTCATTTTACTGCGGTTATATTCCGGGAACATCAATTGGAGAAAAATTTGGCTTCTTCCTTATTTTCACTAAATATAATTCCACAAAAGGAATGAATGACACCATATTATCGGTTGGTGGATATTTGCCAGCTTCAGGACAAATTATTCCCTGGGCAAGAGTTTCAGGTTCACTGAGTTCTTATTATCAAACAAGTGAAATTCCAGATATGGCGCAGATTGTATTTATGACAGATGTGGCCATCAATTCCGTAGGAGATCTTATAGCTTCACCATTTACAGTACTTGCACTTGATAATGTTCAATTTCCAGCAAGTATTTCAACAGGAGATGAAATCACCATTTCTAATGTTGAGCAAATCAGAACCTATCCTAATCCATTTAAAACAAGTACTAAAATTGACTATCAATTGTCGAATAACTCACATGTCAGCATCAAGATATTTGATATTTCTGGTAAACTGATCACTACACTTATTGATGAAGATCAGAAAAGAGGCAATCACATGGCATTTTTCACACCGGTTAATATTCCTGAAGGTGTATATATCTTTCGGATTGAAACAAATCTTGGTGTTAAATCAGGTAAACTTATTCTTAAATAAACAGAATTATGAAAGCCTTACGGATTTTTACACTAATGCTGATGTCTTTGCTATGTGCTCAGTTATTAGCACAAGTAAAATATGTTGACATAAAACCTGACGTAAAACTGGAAGGTGTTCATCATATGCCAATGGATCTGGACAGCAATGGTACAACTGATTTTATACTTCTGCATGATACGCTATTGGCTAATTGGCCAAATGAAGGTGCTCAAATCAATGTCATTCACCATATGGGAGTCAATGAAATTGTAGGTCAGGAAAGTGGTCATTTCTATCCTAAACCATTGTCATTTAACACTTTGCTATTTGAAGGCAGTAAAAGTTGGGGGATTTTTGAAGATAATTTAGCATTATATGTTTGGGTTGTCACAAATGGGGTTTTAAGCCATCATGGCCTATGGAGATATTTATCAGACGATCGTTTTGTTGGCTTTAGAATGCAATCTGATCAAGGCCGGTTATATGGTTGGATAAGGCTATTTGTTTCTCCTGACGGGAAATACATGATTTTAAGAGATTATGCGTATCAGGAAATACCTGAAGAACCCATGTATACAGGTGAAGGGATTCCTGTAAATCCGATTAAAAATTTAAGCGTACAAGATGTTTTTGATTTTGGTGACGGAAGGGATCTGCAGGTAACATTTAGCCCCCAGGTAGATGAGATTGCTATTAGTCATTATCGTATTTTGATTATTAAATCTTCGGATTTAACTCATTTCGATCTTTTAGCAGCAATAAATGTTCCTGCATCTTCCTGCACCAAAGTCTATCCTTCACCCAATCCTTACTCAATGTTTTTGAATGCCGACACCAGAGATGTAAGCGGTGAATTAATTAAAGCCGGGGAAGAATATGTAATCAAGGTTTTAAGCGTAGGCAGAAAAATTGATAACCCGGAATATTCACTATCACCTGCCACAAATCCATTTTCTCTTGACAAATTAACGACAATGAGAGAAGAAAATGGTCAATCCATTTCAGTCCATGTAGCAGATAATCATTGCATCATCACCTCAGCTGATTCCAAGTTTTTAGGTGTTCAATTATACAATTTGAATGGTCAATTACTGAAAAATAGCTCAGTGGAATCAAATGCTTATCATATTGACCTCAGTTGTATAAGGGCAGATATTGTTGTCTTAATAATACAAACTGAAAAATCTATAATAACCCGAAAATTGAATTTAAACTAGAATTGTGTCTCCTGCGTTTTTTAAGTAAGGCAAGTCATGTTGAAAATCTGGCTTGTCTTTTTTTTCATCAGTTGTATATCCCAAATTAAGAGCAGATTATGTACATAAATAATCAATACTATTTATACCAGGGCTGTTCTTTCAAATTAACCACTATCTTGCTTTTCATGGTATTAGGATATTTAATAGAATTATGCAAACCATTAGTAGAAATAATTGAAGAATTTGAAAGCAATACTTATTATTAGATATAAATATTATTCGAATTTTCAGTATTTTCTATAGCATTCAAATTACTCAAGAATTTATACTGTCAATTCCTGTTCTCATGTTTACATATCTTGTATATATCTGAAATAATTAATGTAAATTTGTCTTAATTAATAAACATTCTAATTTAAATTAAATCACAAATTATGTCCATATTAAAAGTTATTGAATTACTGGCTTCTTCTGAAAAAAGTTGGGAAGAGGCCACAAGAAACGCAGTTAAAACAGCAGCAAAAACAGTGAAAGGAATTCGTTCAGTTTATATACAAGAACAGAGCGCAGTAGTAAATGGAAACAATGTAACAGAGTTCAGGGTCAATGTAAAGATTACTTTTGAAGTAGCTAAATAACTCGCTTGAATTTCATGTGGGGAATGAATCCACTCTTATCAGGATTGGGGATGAATCAGCTGCCGGAATTTGACTTTTCTCTTTATACTTTCTTTTTTTAGACTTGATTTGCCTTAAAAAATGTATTTCCATTTTGGGCAATGGAAAGTTTAAGTGAATAAAGATGTATTTTTCTAATAAACTATAAGGTATTATGCTCAATCCAGATCAACAGATTATAGCTTTTTACAATCTGGAGAATCTTTTTGATACTGTAAATGATCCTCAGAAGGATGACAATGATTATCTGCCCGGCTCTTTCAAAAACTGGGATAAGTACAGGTACACATCAAAACTTGAACATATTAGTGAGTCTCTTGAATCCATAAAACCTGGATCATTACCTATAATCCTAGGTGTCTCAGAAGTCGAAAATAAAACTGTATTAAAGGACCTTTTGAGTCAAACTGCATTTAGAGGGGAATATGATTTTATCCATTACGACAGCAATGACAGGAGAGGAATAGACGTTGGATTTTTATATAACAGGAAATATTTCAAGCCAACATCCCACGAAAAAATCCCAGTAGTTTTTAACAGGGATACAACTTATTCCGAGAGGGATATTTTATATGTCAGCGGGAAATTTGATCAGGACGACCTGGTGCATTTTTTTATCAATCATTGGCATTCGAGAGCCGAAGGAACATTAAAATCGATGCCATTGCGCATTGCTGCAGCTGAGAGTTTGTATAATAAAGCCCAGTGTATTCTTCAAAGTGATCCGCTAGCCAAGATTGTCATCATGGGTGATTTTAATGATTTACCGGTAAGCAAGTCCATTACTTCCTACTTACACGCTGTCTATCATAAAAATATCTTAAGCAATCAATTTTTCAACCTGGCTTTTATTCCCTATCGTAAAAAGTTCGGTTCCCTTTTTGCCAAAGGGAGATGGCTTATGTTCGATCAAATAATGATCAGTAAAGGAATGATGGAGTCAAGGGGAATACAAATTAATTCATCCCGGCTCAGCATTCATTTTAACAAAAAATTGCTTTTTTATGATAGGAACAGGTCTATTTACAGGCCCAACAGAACCTATGCAGGCAATACATATCACGGGGGATTTTCGGATCACCTACCCGTATATGTTAAAATTGATGTAGAATAAATGCTATTACAATGAAAATAAAAGACTATCCTACGATTAATCGTGAATGGGACAAAAAAAAGATCCAGGAAAAAACAAAATACATCCTGAAAGAAATCGGCCATTTACAATACCAGATGTATGCCCAAAAGAAGTATAGTTTACTCATTGTTTTGCAAGGTCTTGATGCATCAGGAAAAGATGGATTAACACGGGAATTATTAAAATACTGCAATCCGATCGGCTTCAAAATTAAAAGCTTTACAAAACCCACTGCTGAAGAATATGCCCATGATTTCCTCTGGCGTGTTCATAAAGCTGCGCCCGCCAGGGGAGATATCCAGGTTTTTGTCCGATCTCATTATGAAGACATCCTGGTTCCATCTGTTGAAGGCTATTATTCTGAAGAAATAATTGCACAACGCTATCGCTTGATCAATGATTTTGAGAAACTTATGGAGCATCATGATACCCGAATTCTAAAATTCTTCCTGAATGTTTCTCCTGAGAAGCAGAAAGAGAGGTTGATGGAGCGGGTCCAAATAAAAGAGAAACACTGGAAACATAAAGACGGAGATTGGACAACACGTGAAAAATTTTCGGATTACCTGCAGGTATATGACAGAATATTCAGGGAATGTAATGAAATTCCCTGGCACATGGTTCCCTCTGACACGAACTGGCAAAAATTATATTTTGTGGCCAGTGAAGTACTTAAAACCATGAGAAATCTTAAACTGGAATGGCCTGATCTAAAATCAGAATTATTCAATAAAGACAATTAAAATGCCTATTAGAATTAAAAAAGATAGTGAGGCAGATCAATCTCCTCAAAGACGAATTTCACGTAGCCAGGCAGGCAGAACTCAATCTGCTGGAGGAAGCGGACTTCTTGGAGCATTGCTTCCCATGGTATTCCGCTTGTTCAAAACAAAACCTAAACTTGCGATTGGATTAATACTAGTTGCAGTGGCAGCCTATTTTTTCATGACCCGTGGAGTTTCAGATAATTCTGCTAACAACAATTCAGCATTGAAAGCACTTCTCTTTGGAACCGGTTTGGAGATGGATGAAAAAATATACGACGAAGCAGAAGTATTTGAGCCCCTGGCTGATAATGTAAAAAACCCTCTCCCTGAACAAGTAAGCCTGGAAGAATATTGTCCGCTCCGCCAAAACCAGGGTGAGCAGGGTTCCTGTGTAGGTTGGTCGAGTGCTTATGCTGCTCGGACCATTATGCATGCACGAGCCACTGGAGAGGATCCGGATGATGTAGCATTCAGTCCTGCTTATTTATACAACCAGATCGCATTGCCAAATTGCCAGGGGACTTATCTTCAAAAAGCCATGGAGGTCATGAATAATGGAGGAGTATTGCCTTTTAGCCGTTTTGGATACAATGAAAATTCCTGTGCCAAAAAACCGACCCGTTCCGAATTGCAGGCAGCATCCGCGTTTCGAATTAAGGGATTCAATCGTCTTTCAAAAGGCGGTAATGATTACACGACTGATATACTGGCCATAAAACAGAACCTGGCCCAGGGTGCACCAGTCGTAATTGGAATGATGGTGGGAGGAAGTTTTATGTCAGGCATGAATGGGAAGAAAGTCTGGGAACCTACGCGATCAGATTATTCCATGAAGGGATTTGGAGGTCATGCACTTTGCCTGATAGGTTATGATGATTATTATCAAGGAGGTGCTTTCCAGATCATGAACAGCTGGGGTGAAAAATGGGGAGACAATGGATTATTCTGGATCAGGTATAATGATTTTGAATACTTTACACGAGAAGCCTATGGATTATACCCCATGGGTGATGCAGATGCACCAACCACTGATGAACTGAGGGTAGAAATCGGATTAACGGCAAATGCCACAGGAAAAAATATTCCGCTCCAGTATACATCTGGGATTTTGTTTACTACCGTCCATCCCATGTTATCGAACACTGAATTCAAAATTGAAATTAGAAACTCACTGGCTTGTTTTACCTATATTTTTGGAGCTGAAACAGACGGTTCAAGCTATGTGCTCTTTCCCTACACGAAAAAACATTCACCCTATTGCGGTATAACAGGTACCCGGCTTTTTCCTAAAGATTATTCCCTTTATCCTGACGAGTCAGGAGAAAAAGACTTTATGGCTATTGTGATTTCCAGGCAGAAACTGGACTACAATAAACTGAATGATGCGATTCAACAGGCAGATGGCAGCACATTTGAAGAAAAAATTTACAATACACTGGAAAGCGAGATGGCCAATGATGTGCAATTTTTAAAAGGAAACAGGGTAGAATTCATGACCAATTCCCCTGGCAAAAATACAGTGGCTGTGGTGATAGGTATTGAAAAATAATACTTCAAGCTAATTGATCAGTTAATGACCATAAATCATACGCAAAACTTTTGAAAAACTTCATATTTTTGATGATGTCTGAATTTATTAAACATTCATCAAAATGGCTTAAATTAAAATAGATATGACAGCAGATGAAATTCTAAAAGAACTTGAACAATACGGAGACGAAAGAACGAAAAATACCCTGAAAAATCATGGTGCAAAAGAACCTTTCTTCGGAGTAAAAGTAGGTGATCTGAAAAAAATCCTGAAAAAGACCAAGAAGAATCACGAATTGTCTTTGGAATTATTTAATACAGGTAATACGGATGCTATGTACCTTGCAGGATTGATGGCAGATGAAAAGAAAATCACAGAATCGCAACTGGAAGACTGGATACAAAAGGCCTATTGGCAATATTTAAACGAATATACTGTACCCTGGGTTGCTGCAGAAACAGACTTTGGATTTAAACTGGGACTAAAGTGGATCGAATCTGACTCAGAGAGGATAGCAGCTGCCGGATGGGCCACATTAGCCTACTATGCCGGTGTAAATAAAGATGAGGACCTGGATATTGCGGTGTACAGCAAGCTTCTTGACAGGGTCGAAAAAAACGTTCATCAAGCACAAAACAGGGTACGGTATACCATGAACGGATTTGTCATATCCGTAGGAACATACATTAGGGAATTGACTGACAAATCAATAGCTGTTGCAGAAAAGATAGGCAAAGTAGATGTAAGTATGGGAGGCACAGCTTGCAAAGTGCCACTGGCAAAAGATTACATCCATAAAATAATTGCCATGAATAGAGTTGGCAAAAAGCGGAAAACGGCCCGCTGTTAATGATCCAATACATCAAATCGCAATACTAATTTAAAATAATACTACCAGTATTATGCTATCCACCTCTCCGCATTTCTACTTAATTTGCAATTCATTCACAGCTGAATATTCACTCCAGAATGATTGTTTACATAGGACTTGACGATACTGACAACAAGGAAAGCCGGGGAACGGGTTTTAAATCACGCCAGCTGGGAGAATTAATCGATGCGAAAAAATTAGGCAGCTTAGTGGGCATTACACGCCACCAGTTATTTGTTCATCCGGATATTCCTTATACATCTCAAAACAGTGCTGCATGTTTAGAGGTTCAATGCACTGATATGGAACCACTTATTCCGCTTTGTGAAGAATTCCTCATCCAGGAATCAGAGGAAGGTTCTGATGCTGGATTATGCATCACGCAGTCATCTATGCTTAGCAAGGAACATCGTAAATTCGGATGGGCTGTAAAAAGGAAAATGCTGAACCAGGAAAAAGTACAAATGCAGGTTGAAGGACAATCCATTTACCTGAAAGGCATTACAGGAACTAAAAATGGAATTATAGGTGCTTTTGCGGCAGTCGCCCTGCGATCCACAGGCAATGACGGACGATTCATCTGGCTGAGGGGATTGCGTAACTTAAGAAGTGGGATTTATTCATCCTTTGAGTTGTATAAAATGATGGATATTGATAATATTGTAAACTTCGAAGGTATTGCTGTGGAAGAAACAGATAATATTTTTATCGGAGATTGGGTCAGACCCCTATTAAAAAATCATAAAAAAACAATACTTGTCGATGAGGTCAGAAATTATGAAAAATACCAGTGGGAAACAGTCTCCAAGCATTTCATTAAATCAGTCTCGTAGCCTGCCTGTCTTGCTCGAGATTCTCATGCTTTTGGGTTTAGGGATGGGGGCTATTGTATTGCATGCACGATTACGTCTTGGGCTGGGTTTACCCGGGCATCCTGGTTTCATTTTCATGGCTTTGGGTAGTCTTACCACCTTAGTATTCAGACGCTTAATTAAGAAATCTTGAATTCCATTATAATATTTCTTCATGATTTTATTGTTCCTTTGCGCCTTAGAGTTAAAAGAATTATACTTTTAACAGCAATTATGTTTTCTCTTATCTCCTGTCAGCACAAACAGGAGAAAGAAAGCAGGCAGAATAAAGAACTCATCATCTTCCATGCAGGCAGTCTTTCGATTCCTTTCATGCAACTGGAAAAAGAATTTGAAAAATTGCATCCTGAAATAAATGTAGTAAGAGAAGCGGCAGGGAGTGTGGCCTGTGCCCGGAAAATTACGGATTTGAAAAGAGACTGTGACCTCATGGCATCGGCAGATTATAAGGTCATCGAAGATTTTCTTATACCGGTATATGTGGATACTGCTATCCGTTTTGCCACCAACGAAATGGTTATTTGCTACCAGGAGAACTCGAGGGAGGTCAAGCGTTTATCGGTGGACAATTGGTTTGATATCTTGTTGCAAAAGGATGTCAGGTTTGGACGGTCAGATCCCAATTCCGATCCCTGCGGATACCGGACCATGCTGATGCTTCAGCTTGCAGGAAAATATTATAATCAACCGGGCCTGATGGAAAAGTTTCGCCAAAAGGATGCCAGGTATATGCGGCCGAAAGAAACGGATTTGATCGCTTTGCTGCAGACGGACAATCTGGATTATGTATTTATATATAAATCGATTGCACAACAAATGAACCTGGCCTTTTTGTCTCTTCCCGATTCGATTAATTTAGGCAATCCTGCTCTTTCAGAACATTATCGAACTGCTTCATTCGGAATCAATGGAAAAGTACCCGGAGAAAAGATAATACAATACGGTGAAGTAATTATTTATGGCATTGCCACCCTTAAAAACCCGCCCAATCCCGAAAATGCAAAACTTTTCCTTGACTTTTTATTTTCAGAAACAGGACAAAGCATCATTGAAAAGAACGGGCAAAGATTCTTAAGTCATTGATTTCCTTAGCGCCTGCCTGCCGGCAAGGCAGGTAGTCGAAGGGCATCAAAAAACACTTTATCTTTGCCCTGGATTTGTTCCACCTGTCAGCTTTATTACATATGAAAAAACAAATCAACATACGAAATCTTGTTTTTGCACTCCTTGGAGGCCTGGTGCTATTATTTATTGTGGGCCCATTGGCCGGACTCTTTCTTTCCACCACCCCCAACACACTTTTCGAAACTTTGACGGATAAAGAAGTCTACCACAGCATCTGGCTGACCCTGTTTACAGCCATGGCAGCCACCCTCTTTTTTTCCATCGCAGCCATTCCATTTGCCTATTTGCTGGCAAGGAAAAACTTCCCTTTTAAAAAAATCGTATTGGGAATTATTGACCTGCCCATCGTTATTCCCCATACAGCTGCAGGTATTGCAATTCTCGGTGTTATTTCCCGGGATTCAATGCTTGGCAGATGGGCTGAAACAGTTGGAATCAGTTTTATAGGCAATCCCCTTGGCATTGCCATCGCCATGGCATTTGTAAGTATCCCGTTTTTAATCAATTCAGCACGGGATGGTTTTGCCTCAGTTCCTGAGCGACTGGAAAAAGCAGCCCTGAATTTAGGGGCCTCTCCTATCCAGGTTTTTTTCACCATCTCCCTGCCACTGGCATGGAGAAATATCATTTCAGGCATGATCATGATGTTTGCCCGGGGTATGAGTGAATTTGGGGCTGTTGTCATCGTGGCCTATTACCCCATGATCACACCGGTTCTTATCTGGGAACGTTTCGGAGCATATGGTATTAAGTATGCGCAACCGGTTGCCATCCTGTTTATTGCAGTGACTTTGCTCGTTTTTATCGGACTCCGGTTATTGTCAAAAGAAAAACAAACAGACCATTAGATGCTTGAACTTAAAAACATATCGAAAAATTTTAAGGATTTTGTGTTGAAAGACGTCTCATTCAAGGTCAATGAAGGGGATTATTTTGTTTTGCTGGGCGAATCAGGAGCCGGTAAATCCGTCATACTGGAAATCATTGCCGGCTTGATTAAAGCAGATGAAGGAGCAATCTACCTGAAAAACATCAACATTACACACCAAAAAATACAGGACAGGAAAATCGGTCTTCTGTTCCAGGATTATGCCCTTTTTCCCCATTTATCCGTGTATGAAAACATCGCTTATCCATTAAAAAACACCCATCTGTCTGCCTCTGAAAAGAAAACTATCATAAGCGGTTTAGCTATTGAAATGAGTATTTCAGGAATTCTGGGCCGGAAACCAGTGACACTTTCAGGAGGGGAACAACAGCGCGTGGCCCTGGCCAGGATACTTGCCTTGAAACCGGAAATACTTTTACTGGACGAACCCATGTCTTCGCTCGATATTCAACTTAAAATTGACCTGAGGTCATTGCTGCGCAAACTCAACCAGCAGGGTTTGACCATCATCCATATTACGCATGATTTTGAAGAAACCTTCACACTGGCAAAAAATGTGGGCATTATTCAAAAAGGCAGGATAATGCAAATCGGAACTGTTGAAGAAGTATTTAAAAATCCAAAATCTCCTTTTGTAGCCAGCCTCAGGGGCGTTAAAAATTTCTACCCGGCTGAACTGACAAGTATGGCAGGAATGGAAATCCGGAAAGCCATTATCAGTAAGGATTTGAGCTTTTTGTTGTTGAGCGGCATGGAAGATGGACAGGGACATGTGATGATAAGGGACCGGGATATCTCTGTATCAGCTAAAAAGCTGGATTCCTCTGCTTCCAATAATTTTGAAGCAGAAATTATGGAAATTATACCTTCGAGGTTTGGGATGGAAATCTGCTGTGATATCGGTGTCAGAATATCGGCTTCCGTTTCAAGAGAATCATTTAAAGAACTGGATCTCACGGCAGGAAAGAGCACCTGGATATCCTTTAAAGCTTCATCAGTTAAATTTTATAAGAATTAAGTATGCTGGAATATCCGAATTTACTGTTGGTGGGCGGTAGCAAACGCAATGTGGGAAAAACCACCCTTATACTGCATTTCATTGAAAAATATAAAAACAAATATCCCATCACCGGGCTGAAAGTAACATCCATCTACCCCGATGATGATCTTTTTCACGGGAAACATGACACACTTTCCCCTGATTTTGAGATCCTTGAGGAGAAAGACAGGAGCGGACGTAAAGACACCTCAAAAATGCTGCTTGCAGGTGCCCGGCATGTTTTCTTTATCCGGACAAAAGATGCATTCATAGAGCAAGCATTTGACTCTTTCCAGAAGCAAATGCCAGGGAATGGGCTTATTTTGTGCGAGAGCATCAGCCTGAGGAAATATGTGCAACCCGGTTTATTCATTCTCATCCATGATGAGGAAGCCAGGCAGTTGAAGAAAAGTTTTAACGAACTGAAACCCTTGGCGGATGTCATACTGCGAACGAATGGGAATTGCTTCAACACCGACATCGATCGCATAGAATATTCTCCGCCTTCCTGGCGGATAAAATAATCTTTCTGAAAGGATAAGATTCCTTTAAAAATTTTAATAATTTTGAGTTCTCTAAAAGCGGGAGTAGCTCAGGGGTAGAGCATCAGCTTCCCAAGCTGAGGGTCGGGGGTTCGATACCCCTTTCCCGCTCAATTTTAGTTTTTTACATAATCCCAACTTATTTGTCAATTGCTTATAATTTAGTGAGCTTTTACTTGAAAGACAGGAGTCTTTCTATCATTATGAACACCCAAGTCGCCCTGCGGAAGACTTGAGTGAACGAAGGTAGTGAATGTAGCCAGTGTATTTCTTAATCCCTTTTTTGATCTCTACCAATCAGACCGGACAAGGTATAAAGTGTTGTTATCAGGGTCCATGAAGGAAGCCAGTTTGACCTGGTCCTCATTGTTTTTTTTGACATGAACTCCATTCTGCGCTAACGCTATAATGGCTTTATCAATATCCGGTACTTTTAATCCAATTTGAAGATTATCCGCTCTTTTCATCTTTTTATCCGTTGGATGAAGTCCAATCGCTAGTCCATATCCTTCCAGGTCTGCCCAGTGTTGGCCATAACGGTTTTTTAGTGTCATGCCTAAAATTTCTGTGTAGAACTTGATTGCATTATCCAGATTTGTAACCATTACAGTTACGTTTGCAGCCTGTATATTCAGCATATGATCAGATCTTATTTAGTATTTCCTTTCAATTAATAATAATTTGTCTGTAGATTTTCATAGTCATTGAAGAGAATAAAGTGGAAACAAATTTAGCTAATTTTCACAGATGGATTTCCACACGAGTTCAGTATTTTAATCCTTAGCTTTGTTAAAGAATAAAATATATAGTTCAATTCTGGTTTAGATGTTTCAAGTTTACATTATCTACTCAAGCTCAGCAAATAAGTTTTACAAAGGTTTAACCAAACACCTGGACAATTCTATAAGACGGCATAATAACGGGCTTGAAATGGCGACAAAGCAAGCTATTCCATGGATTTTACTTTGGTCTACAGATAAAGAAAGTTTTCCGGAAGCTGTAAGCCTGGTACGCAAACTTATCAACCTGACAACAAACAGAATTATTAAGTTCATGCTAAGTCATAAAGAAGAAATCTCTGGTTCAGATGCATTCGAATTAATCAACAAAAAGGCAAAGCGGACACAGGGCTAATCTTTATTTTTCTGGATCCTATCGCTTCGCCATTCTGCCAATTGCTTCATCCGGTTTAACACATTGGATGTGACCCGGTTATGAACACTTTCCCATATTTTATTAATCCATCTTTTATGAGTTTGCCAGTCTTTTTTACCATAATAATTGAAACCTACTATAAAAACCAATTGTGATTTTGCTTCTTCACCAATCGACGGAATAGATGAATGCACATATAAAGTGAATATCCCGATTGGATATCCCCCGGTACATTCATATAACAGATATCTGGCATTGTCAAAATCAAAATCATCGGGGATGTTTTTGATACGGAGCAGATTAAGCAGGAACAAAGGGATTAACTTGATGCCCATGAAACTTTTCATGAAGCTGAAAGGATACTTTTTAAAACCAAATGGTAAAATCTGTAAATGCTCCAGGTTATCACCGATTAAATCCACTTTTGCGATGTGGTTAGGCCAACAACTTGAATCTCCGTTCCATCTCAATAATTCATTGAACACATGACTTACAGGAGCATCCACACCTATTTTATGAATATTCAGCACGGAATAGAGGTTTGGATCCATGCCGATTCGCTGCATCAAGCGTTGGTTGTACTCATCCCTTGCCTCAGATGTTTTAAATTTTATTTGAGTATTTTGTGCTGGCCTTCGTAGTAGAAAATACAATACATCCGTTAATAAACCTGTGCTCCTGGAGGGAGGTCTTTTCTCACTTATGGCTTTTAGTTTACTCAAAATTCAATTTGTATGTTTTATACTTACTGTTTGGCCCCAATAAAATATTCCATATGTGTTAAAAGTTTAAGGCTAGAGCGTTTAACAAATAATTCCTCATCCATTATATCTTTAGACCATATGCCTCTATTCCGTATAGTACGCATAAAATTATTCATATTTTCTTAATGAATAAAAATCCCAATATAGCCTATAAACTCAGCATGTAATTGATTAACAACCAGCGGTCTTCTTCATCCGTAATTTTTTTCTCAAAATTGGGCATTTCATCTCTTCCGATGAATGATTTATAATAAATTACCCCTGGTTTTTGCAATTTGAATTCAGGACTTTTGAACGACCTCATTTTTGAATCCAGGGATAAGGACTTAGGTCCATCTCCTTTCCCAGTCGCTCCATGGCAGGATTTACAATATTTAGAATACATGGATTTAGCCACATTCATATCGATATTTGAAGCATCCATAGGATTTTTCATGCTTAGATACTTAGCAGGGATTTTCCAGCCATCTGCAGGAATGTTAAGTGTTTTGGTCTGAATGACTTCTTTTTCCTTTTTGATAATGATTTCTTTTTCAGTCTTATTATCCCCTACTTCTTCCTTTGTTTTGTTTGTTGTTACTTCTTCCCGAATCTCTTTTGTAGTGTTTTGATTTAATAATCCTTCATCTTTCGACATGTCGTCCATTGATTCGGTAAAATCACTTGATCCTAATTTAGCATCTCCCATGTCACCAGGTGTTACTATTCCTCCCTCAGTTTGTCCTTCCATTCCTCCTGGGCTAATACCACCTGGTTCAATCAGACTTTCCTCTAAATCCCCTAAATCAGAGAAACCTTCTTCTTCTTCTGCTTCATCTACTACTTCTTCTGCTACTTCATCAGCTTCATCAGCTTCATTATTGCAGCTGTTCAGAACTAAACTCCCGGAGCTGATTATCAACAAAGCGAGAAATCCATTTAAAATCCTTTTAAAATTACTTATCATAATAAGCTAATTTTTAATATGTTGACAAATTTGTTATCATGCTAAGATACGAATTGTTGTAAACCTTAAGCTACATGAATCTCTAAATATATCCACTGAAATTATACTCATCCTCACCTGTCCAATTCATTTACTATCCTATCAATTGTTGATATACTATTTTTCGTAATGTATAACGGGGGTGATAAACTTAGTAGCAGATACGATTTATTAAATTGAATGGCTTTCATTAAATTTTTTTAAAATCCATTTAAAAATGATCTTTCTGCAGGAATGTTATTTCCGTAATTTTGTCTTTTAATTTATATGAAATGATATCCCTGGAAAAAGCATATAAAATAGTCATGGATTCCGTGGAACTGATGAAGACAGAAAATGTCAATTTCACCAAATCATTAGGACGAGTTTTAGCAGATGATGTTTTTTCAGATATTGACATGCCTCCCTTCGATAAATCGGCCATGGATGGATATGCCTGTAAAATCGCTGATATTCGCAAGGTTTTGGAAGTGGTTGATATTATTTCAGCAGGGACAATTCCAGCAAGAGAAATCAAACCAGGACAGTGTGCCCAGATCATGACTGGCGCCATGTTGCCAAAAGGAGCGGATTGTGTATTGATGGTAGAATACATCGAGAAACTGGATGGAAATAAAATCCGTTACCTGAATGAAAAAACGAAAGGCAATATTTGCTTCCGCGGTGAAGATGTTCAAGCAGGCCAACTTGTTATTCCCAGGGGAACACTTATCAAACCCCAGCATGTGGCCATTCTGGCTTCAGTAGGAGCCACTGAAATTGAAGTTTATGGTCTTCCAAAAGTAGGTGTCATATCCACAGGAGACGAAATTGTTGAACCTCTTGAAAAGCCGGGAATTTCAAAAATCCGCAACAGCAACGGATACCAGTTAGTTAGTCAGATTGAAAGATGCGGATTGCTGGCTAATTACATGGGAATTGTTTCTGATGATGAAAAAGCAACCTACGATATCATTTTGAAAGGTCTGGATGAAAACGACGTATTACTACTTTCAGGCGGTGTTTCCATGGGCGAATTTGATTTTGTTCCTTACATCATGGAAAAAGCGGGCATTGATATCAAGTTTCAGGAAATTGCCGTGCAACCTGGCAAACCCACCACCTTTGGTACAATAACCTCAAAACGCATCTTTGGATTACCCGGAAATCCTGTTTCGTCCTACATTCAGTTTGAATTATTGGTCAAACCCATGCTGCTGGAAATGATGGGAAATTCATTCCGGCCAACAGAATTACAAATGGAAATGGGTGTTGATCATTCTCGAAAATGGGTAAATCGTATGGCCTGGTTTCCAATCAAAATCACTCATGAAGGCACGATTATTCCTGTCACTTTTCATGGATCAGCTCATATACACTCTTTGAAAGATGCAGATGGGATCAGCTTTTTTCCAATAGGGAAAGTTGAATTTAAGAAAGGAGAAAAAGTGCATGTTCGACTCATATAACAGAAGAATAAATTATTTAAGAATATCGGTCACAGATAGATGCAACCTGAGATGTACTTATTGCATGCCTGAAGAAGGAGTTGCTTTGCTCAAACATAAGGATATACTGAGTTTTGAGGAAATTAAAGAAATTGTTCAGGTAGCAGTGAGTTATGGAATTGACAAAATCCGCTTAACTGGCGGGGAACCCCTGGTAAGAAAAGGAATACTTGATCTGGTCAAAATGATCTCCACAATCAAAGGAATAAAGGATTTTGGAATGACCACCAATGGGATTTTTCTGGAAAAAATGGCCATGGATTTAAAATCGGCCGGTTTGCACCGGATTAATATCAGCCTGGACACCCTCGATCCTGAAAAATACAGCTCAATAAGCAGGGGTGGCGATATTGAAGCTGTTTTCAAAGGAATTGAGGCAGCTAAAAAGTCAGGGTTTTCACCTATAAAGATCAATTGCGTGGTGCAAAACTCTTCCTCCGACCAGGATGCAAAAGAAGTAAAATCCTTTTGTGAAAATAATGGATTGCAAATTCGTTTCATCAAGTTGATGAATCTTGAAAAAGGAATATTCTCCATAGTAGAACATGGTGAGGGAGGTAATTGTACCAGCTGCAACCGTTTAAGATTAACAGCAAATGGGATGATCAAACCCTGTTTGTTCTCAGAATTAGAATACAATATTCGTCGCCTCGGAATTGAAAAAACATTCGAACTGGCCGTAGGAAATAAGCCTGCATGTGGAACAACAAATAAAACGAACCAATTTAGTAACATTGGGGGATGAGGATTTTAACTTTGAATTGTTTGTCTATCGAAAGGAAATGAAGGTGGATTAAATTGTTAAATTGTCTGATTGTGAAATTGTCTAATTGTGAAATTGTCTAATTGTGAAATTGTCTAATTGTGAAATTGTCTAATTGTGAAATTGTCTAATTGTGAAATTGTCTAATTGTGAAATTGCTAAATTGCCAAATTGTGAAATTGTTCGGTTTTTCAATTTTTGGCCAACCTTATTCAGGCATGGACAAACGAGAAACCAGTAACAAGAAACGAGAAACCAGTAACAAGAAACGAGAAACCAGTAACGAGATACGAGTAACTAGAAAATTGAAAACATGAATAAACTGAGTCATACAGACGATAAAGGCAAAGCCCGCATGGTGGATGTAAGTGCCAAAAAAGACCAACTTCGTACTGCCAGGGCGAAAGGAAGAATTGAAATGAACCAGCAAACTCTCAGCCTGGTGAGGGAGAATAAAATCAAAAAGGGAGATGTGCTTACTATTGCCGAACTGGCTGGAATTCAGGCAGCGAAAAAAACAAGTGAATTAATTCCCCTTTGTCATCCATTGCAGTTGACAAAAGTCGAGCTGAAAGCCAGCTTGTTCGGGCATGGAGTAGAAGTGGAAAGCATGGTCAAATGCACGGGTCCGACAGGTGTGGAAATGGAAGCTCTGACAGCCGTCAACGTGGCATTATTGACGGTTTACGATATGTGCAAAGCAGTTGACAAACAGATGAAAATTACTCAGGTTGAATTGATTGAAAAGCATAAAGAGGATATCCCATCTTAAATTTAATCAGCACAAAATCAAATAAAAATCACTAAATTAGGTTATCATTTTATACCACTTCATCAACTAAAAGTAAAGGGATGAATACGCTTAAAATTAAATCAATATCCATATCACTCATTATAATTCTGTCATGGAGTAGCTCTTCGTTTGGCCAGGATGCAAAAACTCCTGTTTTGTCAGCATACGATTCAATCCAGATTTTGTCTGTAAATGGGTTAATCACATCAGTGTATGATTTGATTTCCGGACCGGCTGGCATAAGAAACTGGGATAAGCTACAGGCTTTTTGTTTGCCGAATGCTTCCTTTATTTCCATTAAAATAAAACCTGATGGAGAAGAAGTGTATTTCAACGGAACTATTCATGATTATATCGAGATGATCAGTCCTGTACTTGAACAAAATGCATACTACGAAAATGAAATAGAAAGGAGTGTCCAGTCTTCCGACAACATTGCAAATGTATTCAGCACCTTCGAATCCTACTCTTATGAAAAAGATGCCACCCTCAATCAAAAGGGAGTCAATAGTTTCCAATTAATTTATCTTGATAAGCGTTGGTGGATAGCTAATATACTTTGGAAAAATGAACCTATGGAGATGCGCTTCCAATACAGAGATGAATAAAATCTGATTTAATCTATTCCTGCTCCTTTTCTTATTTTTGCTTTAAAATAATTCCCGTTTATCATGACTGCAGTCAAAGTTGTATCCATTAATATTTCCAAAGAAAAGGGGACTATAAAATACCCGGTTGAAAATTGCATTTTGGATCATCATGGTGTCCAGGGTGATGCGCATGCCGGCCCATGGCACCGGCAGGTCAGTTTGCTGGGAACAAACAGCCTGGAAAAATTTTCAAAAGAGGCAAAACGATCATTCCGGTTTGGCGAATTCGCTGAAAATATAACGACTGAAGGAATCGAATTGTTCAACTCAAAACCACTTGACCGCCTGGTTTCAGATAAAATCGAATTGGAAGTGACCCAAATTGGAAAGAAATGTCATGGAGACGGATGTGCTATTTTCCAGGAAGTAGGCAATTGTGTGATGCCAAAAGAAGGGATTTTTTGTCGGGTTATTAGCGGTGGAGAACTCACGGTTGGGTATGAGTTTACATATCAGGCAAAAGAATTCAAAGTATTAATCATAACATTGAGCGACAGGGCTTCTGCAGGAGCATATAGTGACAGAAGCGGACCCAGGGTGAAAAAGTTAATGGAAGAATATTTTGATCAAATTAGCAGAAATTGTATCATTGAAACTGAAGTGATTCCTGATGATGCAAAATCCTTGGAAAAATTAGTTCAGAATGCAAGGAATGAGCAGGTAGATTTGGTAGTGACTACCGGGGGAACAGGCATAGGTGCAAAAGACATCACCGTGGAAACGATTCGACCAATGCTGGATAAAGAAATTCCGGGTGTCATGGAAATGATACGGATGAAGTATGGCAGTGAGAAACCCAATGCATTGCTTAGCCGTGGAGTTGCCGGAGTGATGGGAGAAACATTGGTATACACACTGCCTGGTAGCGTGAAGGCCGTCAATGAATATATGGAAGAAATTTGCAAAACTCTGGAACACCTATTTTATATGTTGCACGGATTAGATGCACATTAAATAAAATTCCAAGTTCCAAATTTCAAATTCCAAGCTTCAAATTTCAAATTCCAAGTTCCAAGTTTCAAATTCCAAGTTCCAAGTTCCAAATTTCAAATTCCACGTTCCACGTTCTTACAAAGTGATGCCTTTGGTACAATATACAATTCCAACATGGGTATGATTCTCGAAATTGATTTTTATTTGAGATTTGAATATTGTATTTTGTGATTTTAACTCACATACCCATATTTGCAAAAAATGAAGACAAGAGAAGAATCCCTTCAATTGCTTAAACAATATATAAAAATGCCCAATATGCTTAAACATTGTCTGGCAACTGAAGCCGTGATGAAAGCGCTTGCCAGGCATTTTGAGGAGGATGAGCACATCTGGGGACTTGCCGGATTGCTGCATGACCTGGATGTAGAAATGACCCAGGCTGATCCAAAAATCCACGGACTAAAAACAGCGGAAATACTCCGGGAGGAAGGATATCCTTTAGATATGATTGATGCTGTTAAAATGCATAATGAAGAGGCCACAGGACTCGAACGAACAAGCTTGTTTCAGCATGCTTTGGCAGCTGGCGAAACCATCACCGGTTTGATCGTAGCAACAACCCTTGTGTACCCTGATAAGACACTGGCCAGTGTAAAAGCGAGGTCTGTTGTCAAACGCATGAAACAAAAAGCTTTCGCAGCATCCGTCAGTAGAGATCACATACTGGAATGTGAAAAAATAGGGATTCCATTGCCTGAATTTGCGGTTTTGGCAGTTGATGCCATGAAGGAAATTGCGGGGGAAATCGGATTGTGAAATAGTGATCAGTGATCAGTCATGTGTGATCAGAATGATGAATGACTAGAATGAACGAGAATGAAAAAAAAAGATAATGAATGTAAATATCCGGAAAGCCGAAAAAGCTGACATGCCCGAAGTATTGGAACTGATTAAGGAACTAGCCCGCTTTGAAAAAGCTCCAGCTGAAGTAAGTATCACGATAGCCGATCTTGAAAAAGATGGTTTTGGAGAACATCCCCTCTATGAAGTGCTATTGGCTGAAAACAAAGAACTTAAAGTAGTCGGTATGTCATTTTATTACCTCTCCTACTCCACCTGGAAAGGGAAATGTTTATACCTTGAGGATATCATAGTGAAAGAAGAATTCAGGGGACATGGAATTGGGAAAAAACTCTTTGATGCCACCTTATTAAAAGCGAAAGAGATCAAGGCCAGGCGTTTGATGTGGCAGGTGCTCGACTGGAATACACCTGCCATTGAGTTTTACAAACAAAAGTACAATGCAGACATCAGTGATGAATGGTTAAATGGCCGACTGACTGAAGAGCAGATTAAGGATTTAGCAGGACTTTTAGAACAAGGATAATCCCATTGAAAAAAAATAGTCGAATGTTTTAAAATCTCAACATTTTTATCCATTATAATATAGATAAAAATCTTTTACCACTTGTTTATTTAGATCAAATTAGAAAGATTAATTATCTTTGTTCCAGTTCCATTTTCAATCTACATTCTTGCTTCGTTACTTCCTTTGAAGTAAATTAATAATATTATAAAATATATTTAAATATAATATATGTATTTTTATGCTCCATTTAATACAGAATTTAATCGCAAATGAAAAAAAATAATTTCCAGCGAATCATGAGAGTTATTTACTTGATTGCTGCTGTTTTATCATTTATCACAGTCGTCAATTTCTCATTTTACCTGACAGATAGATCGCTGTCTGTTTGTACCCTATCAAAAACTAATGTAACAGCAGTTAAAATCAAAAAATCAGACAAACACCAGGGAGATGAGAATGCATTAGCTCATATCAAACTGATTAACAAAAACTTACAAATTGAAGA
>JADHTG010000108.1 GCA_016776505.1 Bacteroidota bacterium | reverse complement strand
TGATGGTCTTCGAGAGGGAGATGTACAACGATACTCGTGATGATATTATTCATAAATAAATCCTGTCTTTTGGTATTGGAAAGTCTGTTATTCACGATAATGTAAAGGAGTAATTTTAAAAAATAATTGAAATTTATCCTCATATAAAGTAAGCAGGAAAAAAATAAGTTCATTGTACCTGCCCGCCCAACGGTGTGGGTTGCAGGCGGGTAGGAATTTTCATTTTTTTAACATTAAATATTAGACACTCCCGTTCCAGATAACAATTAGGTGATATGGCTGGAGTAAAATGATGGATCCGCCAGCTGGCGGAGGAATCATTTTCAAACCTATGATGTTTCACACAACAAACATTTGTGATTACCAAAACGCAACTTCTGCAATAATTTCGCTACGCTTCATTATTGTTCCGAAGGAACTCCCATATAGGAGCACTCCCATATCTAACTTGATCAAATTTAATTGTTAGGCGTTGATAAAATATCTCGCTACGTGTAGATTCATTAGCCTAAAACACCTTATCATTTGGATATTAAAATACAAATGTGTAACAACCATAATTAGTCCTGTAACGCGGTGTCAACACATGAAAGATAATTCTAAAGAAACTCAAATTCCGTCAAACTACACCTTACTGAAAATGATCACATTAGCAAAAATAATGTCCATTGTTATAATACTGCTCCTATTTATTGGAAGCTGTACGGCTCCTTTGGTCATTCAACCCACACCATCCTGGGCTGAAAAGACATTGGATGAATTAACACTTCGTGAGAAAATAGCCCAGATGATGTTTTATTACATGGATATGACATTTCTCAATGAAGAAAGTGTGAAGTGGAAAGAAATTAAGGAGCTTATCAAAACAGATGGGATTGGGGGAATTCATCTCTGGAGGGGAGATGCGGGTACTTCTCTGACGATGATGAACCAGATGCAACGTATGTCGAAAGTTCCTATACTGTTTGATGCAGATCTTGAATATGGCTTACACCATCGCTTTCCCGGTGGTACACCTTTACCCCCTATGATGGCTATTGCAGCTACAGGCGATCCACATTATGCTTATGAAGCTGGAAAGATCACAGCTATCGAGGGGCGGGCAGTCGGAATTAGTCTCGCTCTTGCTCCAGTAGTAGACGTAAATAATAATCCTGCGAACCCGATAATCAATACCCGTTCTTTTGGCGAAGATCCAGAAATGGTAGTTAAATTTGCAACTGAATTCATTCGTGGATTGAAAGACTATGGAATGGCCAGTACAGCAAAACATTTCCCGGGTCATGGAGACACAGAAACGGATTCACACACCTCGTTAGCTGCTATTCCCAGCGATTCCCACCGCCTTCAGGAAATCGAATTATTTCCCTTTCAAAAGGTAATTGATGATGGAGTTGATCTTGTGATGATCGCTCATATCCATGCTCCGGACTACCAACCTCATGCCGGAACACCTGCAACGCTATCTCCATTTTGGATTAAAGAGGTATTAAGAAATAAAATGGGATTCAAAGGAGCCATCATAACAGATGCCATGGGGATGGGGGGTGTAACACGTAACTATACAGATGTGTATGCGTTGGTAGCTACAATTAATTCTGGGATTGATCTAATTTTACAAAACAATAATTTTAAGCGATCTATAGATACTGTTGAAGATGCTGTGAAAAATGGTATTATCAGTGAAGAAAGAATCAACAAAGCTGCTCTGCGTATGTTGAAATTGAAGGAACAATTGGGTTTACACAAACAGAAAATAATTGAAGTTAATTACACTCGCAAACAGCTTGGCAAACCTGAATTTAAAGCTAAAGCAAAGGAGATTGCTGCTAAAGCAATCACATTGGTAAAAAATGAAGATAATCTGGTTCCATTAAAACTTACTGATAATGATACAGTATATGTTGTGGATCTGTATGATTATCCATATAACCATAGTTTAACCTTAGTAGCTACAAACCTGTTTAAAGCAGGAGTAAATGTTAAAGCATTTCAATTAGATAAGTCTGACGATATTAATGTAATCAAAGCAATATTAAATACCATACCCCCAAATGGATTGGTAGTTATTAACGCTTTTGTCAGTCCAAAAGCATGGAAAAATCTCATTTCTCTACCGGAGACACAACACGAATTCATATCAAAATTAATCACTAAAACAGGGCGTATAATTTTAAATAGTTTTGGAACCCCTTATTTAATTCAAGATTTCCCGAATATATCTGCTTACCTGTGTGCCTATCAGGGGAGCGAACTTATGCAAAACGCTTTAGTAAACGCCCTCCTTGGGAAACACTCCATTAGCGGAAAACTACCTGTAACCATCCCCGCTATTGCTTCCATCGGTACAGGATTAACACTTGAAGCGAAGCCACTGAAAATTAATAGACGTAATCAACAAAGGGGGTTAACACTAAAAAGGTGTTTACCTCATGAAGTTAATGCAAACAGTGAGCGAATTCTACAACTGCTGGAAGAAGCTGTAAATGATTCCGCCTTGCCTGGAGGAGTTCTACTAGCAGCAAAGGATGGGAAGATATTTATCCACGAAGCTTTTGGGCATCACACATACGCCAAGAAAGAACCCACACGACGGGGGGATATATTCGACCTTGCTTCTGTAACAAAGGTGGTGGCTACCACATCCGCAGTGATGAAACTATACGAGGAAGGTAAGCTGAATTTGGAGGATTTGGTTATTTCCTTTTTACCTGAATTTAAAGGACCAACCCCTGAGCAGACAAAGCTAAAAGCCACTATCACAATAAAACATTTTTTGACACATACCTCAGGCTTACCACCGTTTAAGGAGTATTTCAAAATTAAAGGGACGATTCAAACACGATTAGACAGTATCTACAATACCGCCTTGGATACTAATCCAGGAATTCAATTTACTTATTCTGATATTGGTTTGATTTTATTGGGTCAGATTATCGAAAAAGTAAGTGGAAAACAAATAGATCAATTTGTACGGGAAACTGTTTTCGAGCCACTTGGTATGAATTCGACCTATTACAACCCACCTGCCAGTCGTATGAAGCGGATCGTGCCAACCGAATATAGCGAAGAAGAAGGTGCTTTTGTCCGTGGTCACGTTCATGATGAAAATGCCTATAGTTTAGGAGGAGTCACGGGACATGCTGGGCTATTTTCCACAGCATCCGATTTAGCCATATTTGCTCAGATGATGTTGAATAAAGGCATGTACAATGATACTTCTTTATTTCAGCCCCAAACAGTGGAACTATTCACTAACCGTGCGGATGTAGTGCCTGATAATTCCCGATGTTTAGGTTGGGATAGTCCATCGAGGAAGGCTTCTGGGGGAGTTTATTTAAGTGACAAAAGTTTCGGTCATACTGGTTTTACCGGAACGTCACTCTGGATTGATCCTTTTAATCAGGTTTTTGTTATACTATTAACGAACGCTGTACACCCCCATCGGGAATGGAAAGATCCAAAATATTACGATTGGCGCCAGCGAATACACTCCGCTATTTATGAATCATTAAAAACTCAAAAACAAAATCCAAAACTGAATTGGCGTGATAGATGGATTGTTAAATAAATCTATTTAACAATGATGAGTCTATTCCGAAAAGGTATAATGTTGAATTTTTGAAAATGATAACTCCATGTATTCTTGTCCGCCTAGGCGGGATGGAAGATAGCAATTTAATATTAGCCGTGCCTACACTTAGTTTCGGCAGACAGGCGTATATTCGCGCCTGTCCCGATAGTGAAATGAAATCGAACGTATCGGGATAATTAGCAGTTTTCGGAGTCCACTCAATGATGAAAAAATCACCAGTCCCTACTATTTTTATCATACTTGTCATGATCCTTTTAATTGTCTATTTCCCCACAAAACAAAAACATCTATATGGGTGGCTTAATTCCCTACCAAAACCTTGGATACTCAATACAAAGGATATCTCTAAGATCCTCCCGCAGTTTCATTACAGGTTTCCTGATTTCCATGAACGATTGAAAGCTTTTGCTATCTGGCGTGTGGGAACACCCTACGAAATTTTCAAACTTGGAGAGGAAGTTGAACCAGACCTCGACCCTATCATTAGACTCGACTTGTCAGATTGTACAGCTCACGTCTTAACTACCCTTGCTTTTGTCCAGAGTAGTTCATGGGAAGAATCCAGAAAAAACATGATCGTCATACATTACAAACCAAATCTATATGGACATAAAATCCCCACTTTTAAAACCCGGTGGCATTATACATTGGATCGTATCACAGCTAACCCGTACACAGTAAATATCACAGAACAATTGTTACCATTGGAGAAGCTGGTGGAAAAAAAACTTATTTTAAATAGACAGGAGGATGAAAGCGAATTTCTTAACCTCGGCTGGGAAAGGGAGATTACTTTTCGTTACATTCCAAACAGTGAAATCAATAACAACCTTTTGTCTAAAATTCCAGATGTGTGCGGCGTTGCTTTTGTGAAAAAAGCTTACTTCAATAAAGGAATCGCAATTGGACATGAAGGAATGATTATTAACCAAAAGGACCTGATTCATGCTTCATCCACAGTAGGAAAAACAGTTCGGTTGAATTTTTTAGACTATTACTTTCGAGACAGCAGTCCCATTTTTAATGGGATTATGATTTATAATTATTTCCCAATATCTGCAAGTACACCATAATGAACACAATGACGCCGCGGGAACGCGTACTGGCTGCTATGAAATTACAAAAGCCAGATCGCATCCCTGTTATGTGCCAGTTTAGTTTTGGTCATATGCTACAACAATTAAATGTATCATCATCTGAACTCTGGTTTGATATGAATACATTTGCTGATGGTCTTTTAACTCTCCAAGAATTATACAAATTTGACGGAATTCTGACAAGTCTACACGGACACAAGAAAAACTGGCGAGATGAAATCATTAGATTTGAGAGAAATGGTGAAAAAGAAATATTAACCTTTGAAAACAAGGAAATGATTTTTAATCCAGATGAACTACCGATGGTTAAACATCTGATTGCTACGGAAAAGAAGAAAATGGAAGATATTAACATTGAGGATATCCCTGATGAAATACCTTATATCCCAGTTTCACAAGACCTCCATTTTGAAATTGATTTGGATAATAAATTGACGATTTATGATTCAATTCACGAACGGGTTAATCAAATATATTCCATACACGGTGAAGTCACATCTCCTTTTGACTATTTCCTTGATTATCTTGGTTACGAAAATGCTTTGATGGCTCTAATAGAAAATGCGGAAAAGAGTAAATCTATTCTTCAGAAATTTACCGATGGAATAGTACAATTATCATCGGAAATGTGCACCAAACCCGTTGATGCAATAAAAATATCTTCTCCATATGCTGGAATGGGTTTTATTTCCACAAACATGTACCGGGTGTTTATTCTTCCTTACGAATCTCAGATTATCAAAGTCATCAAGGATAGGGGAAAATTCGCTTACATTCACACCTGCGGAGCAATTAATGACAGGCTTGAAATTATGCAAGAATCCGGTGCCTCAGGATTGGAATGTCTAGATCCTCCTCCAATAGGTAATGTAGAACTTGAAGAAGCTATCGGACGAATTGGAGATGAGATGTTTATTAAAGGAAATATTGACTCCGTACATACATTACTTCAAGGATCCTGGCAGGAATTAACCAATGATATAATAAAAAGAATTAATGCTGGGAAATCTACTAGAGGTTTTATTTTAAGTACAGCCTGTTCTATAGCTCCTCACGTTCCGAGAGAAAGAATTCAATTACTGGTACAACTTGCCGAAAAATATGGAAAATATGAGGTAAACTAATGGAGCTTCACTTATTAGATTGGGCAATTATTTTACTATATTTTGTCATCAGTATGACAATTGCTATTCTGTACTCTCGCAGAGCTGGCAGGAGCACAAGCGAATTTTTTCTTACGGGACGCAATCTTCCCTGGTACATTGCAGGCACCACTATGGTAGCTACAACTTTTGCTGCCGATACGCCATTAGCAATAACTGAACTGGTAGCGAAAAATGGTGTAGCAGGTAACTGGTTATGGTGGAACATGCTGTTTGGGGGAATGTTGACCGTATTTTTTTTCGCAAGGTTCTGGAGACGAGCAGGGATTATGACAGATGTAGAATTTGCTGAAATCCGCTACTCGGGCAAACCTGGAGCATTTCTGAGAGGATTCCGCGCCATCTACCTGGGTCTGTTTATGAATATCATCATTATGGGATGGGTCAACTTAGCTATGGTCAAAATCCTTTCCGTAATATTCCCTCATGCTACTTTTTTTGGTATTACTGAAATATCATTTCTTGGTTTTCATTTTAATTCTCACTTGCTGCTTGTTGGACTTATTATGTTTATTGTAGCAATTTATTCATCGCTTGCGGGATTATGGGGTGTATCAATAACGGACGCTTTTCAATTTACAATAGCTATGGTTGGGACAATTATTCTCGCAGCCCTTGCAGTAAACATACCTCAAATAGGGGGCATATCTGGATTAAAAGCGCAACTTCCCGAATGGGTATTTCGATTTACCCCCACTATAGGAGATACCACTTCTTCTGTGGGAGGAATCCTGTCAATGTCCGTTGCTGCTTTCATCGCCTATATTGGTATCCAGTGGTGGGCATCCTGGTATCCAGGTGCAGAACCTGGAGGAGGAGGTTATATCGCCCAACGGATGATGTCTGCAAAGGATGAAAAACATTCCCTGTTTGCGACTTTATGGTTCATCATCGCTCACTATGCTATCCGACCATGGCCATGGATTATCGTAGCACTTGTTTCTCTTGCTCTGTATCCAGACCTGGACATGGCTCACAAAGGGGAAGGATTTGTGATGGTCATGAGGGATTATCTTCCATCGGGACTGTTAGGACTGTTATTGGCATCATTTTTGGCTGCTTATATGTCAACAATTTCTACTCAACTAAACTGGGGTACATCTTATATTGTTAACGATTTTTACCGTCGTTTTTACCACCGCACAGGTGAGGAAAAATATTATGTCCGCGTTTCAAGAATAACCACCATCATTATTGTGTTTTTATCACTATTTGTAACTTCAAAACTTGATAGGATAAGTGATGCTTGGATTTTCATTTTAGAGTGTAGCGCCGGAATAGGACTTGTGCTCATTTTACGATGGTTCTGGTGGAGAATAAATGCCTGGTCGGAAATTTCAGCAATAATCGCTCCATTTATAATTTATCCGTTCATTAAACCAATAGTTGAATTTCCTTATACTCTATTTTTCATCGTGGGATGGTCAACCATTGTCTGGCTTATAGTCACTTTCTTGACAAAGCCAACGGATGAAAAAACACTCCTCTCATTTTACGAAAAAATTCACCCTGGAGGAATTTTATGGACGCCTATTGCTAAAAAGTTACCTCATGTTCATGGAGATAGTGGTTATCTACAGTTAATCATTGATTGGATGGCAGGATGTGTCCTTGTCTTTTTTTCCCTTTTCGGAGTTGGTAAATTAATCTTTGGAGAATATATCATAGGATTTGTCCTCTTAATCGGAGCCGGCATATCAGGATATGTTATATTTCGTCACTTATCTTCGATCGGTTGGAAAAAGGTAATATAGGGTAGGAGTATATTTACTGAAATTATTCGACACACTTTTATGAAATCTATTAGGAAAACTCACCTTATTGTGCTTATTGGTGTGATATTAATCTATTGTATTCCAGCAACATGTCAAATAGATGTACTTAGACAAAACCTGGAGGGAAAGATTAGGAACTTTAACGGAGATGTAGGATTCTATTTTAAGAACCTGAAGACAGGAGAGACCATTACTATAAGCGCACAGGATACATTCCCAACTGCCAGCCTTATAAAAGTTCCTATAGCCATTCATACATTTGATCAAATTGAAAAAGGGAAACTGGGATATCGTGATAAATGGGTCTATAGAGACACTATGGCTTATGGCGGATCAGGATATCTTCAGTTCTT
>JADHTG010000107.1 GCA_016776505.1 Bacteroidota bacterium | reverse complement strand
TAAAAAATAAGAAAAGAAAAATAATCCATATTGTATTTAGTTTAAACAATAGTTTACCAAATAACATTTATTGTTAAGGCATTTAAAATACTCAAATGGCCATAATCACGATAGCCGTAGTCAATGGTGAAACTCCTCCCTGCGGTAGTAGGGATTATTATTCCTACGCCCATACTAATGCCTTCAATAGAATCTATTTGAAATAAACTACTATACCCCAATCTCAAGAATACAAATTTTTTGACTGCTAATTCTAATCCGAGATCAATTGACTCATAATTGTTACTCGGGTGGATTGCATCAACTTCAATCGATAAGGTCATTAAATTATTTCTGACTATTTCTGTAGCAAGTCCAAAACGAAAATTCATGGGGAGAGACCAAATATCCATACTGTATTCTGAAGGAATCTGTTCATTGTTACCTTCACCGGTGGGATCAGGATCATGGATAAGATCCAAATCCCGACCATCCAGTTGCATACTGCTGCCATAATTATTTAATGTGGCAATTATTTTTAATCCATTCAGCAAATCTGTTTTGTACAATGTTCCAAAATCCAAGGCCACACTTCTGGCAGATGAATGCCAGATTCTTTCCTGAAGGAATTTAATATTTAATCCTACAGAGAATTTATCAGTCAAATTTCGAGCGCCAGAAAGAGCAATCACCATATCTCCTGCATCAAAATATTGACCTGTACCATCCTGTTCCAATTCTGTTCTGACCTTCATATCATCCATGGACCACGTGGATATAGAGGCGCCGAATACCCAATGATAGTTTGTTGGAATAACAATTGAAAAGTGTTGCACTTGTGTCTCGACCAACCAGGGAATGTATGAAACGCTCATGGAAAGGGATGTTAATTCCGTAGCCAGTGCAGGATTCCAATAAAAGACTGTTCCATCTGCCGTCAATCCGGCCATAGAATTTCCGAGAGCCAATCCCCTGGCGCTAACAGGCATTTCCAAAAGTGCACCCGCTGTAGTACCGACCTTGGAAATATCCGATTGCGCAGATATAATTCCCAGTAATAGGAAAAATATTTTAACAATATTTCTATTTAATAATAGCAAATTTCCCAGCCACACTTGTATTGTACGCTTCAACAACATAAAAATATATCCCGTATGCAATATTCATTCCATCTTTGGATACTAAATCCCATGATTCCTGACCATCTCCATTTAATCCATTGTGAGAGAGAGTTTTTACCAACTTGCCTGTTTTAGTATAAATTGATATCGAACATTGTTCAGGGAGATTCATAAAATAAATACGGCGTTCACCTCTACCTGATTTGTAAACATTTGATGGTTCAAAAATACTGGTTGCAACATAAGGATTTGGAACGACATATACATTTTCCATGCTTTCCTTTGCTTCAGCTATATCGATAGATGCTCCAATAGTCTTAAATATTATGCGCTCATTATTTCGAAATGGTTTAGTTGTGTTTATAGTAATTACATCACCGCCGGTTGGTGCAATTGGAGTTACACTTTCAGGTGGGAATAATCTTAAAGCCCAAGTGACATTATAGTTTGGATATTCCGGTGCTACACCGGCGCTATCTCCATATAGTATAATAATGGGTTCATCCGGTTGCCAAATATGATCATAACTGGATTCGCCATCATGAAGTCTTTCTACAATTCCAAAATGAGAATAACGTTGCTCTGTATTATTCCAAATTCTGAACGGTGCAGGTATCTCGGGGCGGCCAAATGGACCCGAAGGCCAGCCAAGCTGCAAGGAAGTATCAACAACTTCATCTTCGAAAAGAACCACATAATCAGCCGGATAAGGATTGTATCTACTTCCATAATCTCCCCAAAGGTTGTCGCCAAGCAACAAGCCTTTAACCGTTAAGTCATAATTGGATTTCGGGTTGCCCTGCCAGCCGCTTAAAGAATCTATAATACTGATCGTTGTGTCATTAAATAGGACAATTCCAATGCCTTGCATTACAGGCAATTCCTGACCATAATATTTAACAAGAAGTGAATCAATAAGAGTATCTAATTCTGTTTTATTTATCAAACTGACATACGGAGTTGAACTATCATAATTTTGAGAATTTTCGCTAAAAACCAATTCATATTCATGTCCATTATTAACGGAATCTTTTTGGATTGTGAGTAAATCAACATCACCTGTAAACGGACCTGAAAGTTCATTCCACTCAATTTGAATATCATCTCCAATACTGCCTTCAGTGTAACCTGCGGCATTTTTCCTTGGCGTTATGATTGCTGTATTGATATCTGTGGAAATATTTTGGGAAAGATCCATTTGTATTATAGATGTGCATTCGCTGGGAGAAAGTCCACGCACATTTCCTGTTTCATCAACTTGAATTGTACCATCCGTATTTTTCCCCACCAAACCTCTATCGTAAGAAACAACAGCGTAATAATATGTTTTTCCATTAATCACATCACTATCAATGAAATAATGGCGTAAACCGGTATCATTCCCCAGATCATATTTAACTCCGTCAATATCTACGGGATGTAATCCGTTCACCCCATTGGGTAAATCAAATTGGACTAATTCTTTTTTCAAAACTTGTTCACCATAAGCATTTGTAATCGTCCGGATCTCATTGAAAAAGGGTTCGGTACTCCGGTAAATTTTATACCCTTCAAAATCATATTCACCCAAAAACGGGTCAAAGGAATCTTCAGCCCGTGCATCCCACGTCAAGATAACTTGACCATCACCCGGATACGCCGTAAGAATCGGTTTTAATGGTGGTTGGGCAAAACGATAATCAGCATTATAAATTTGCTGTACAGTTTGTTTTTTTCTGGCGAGTGCAGAGTTTGCTATTTCATCATTTGTTGGTGCATCCGGGAAATCTTTTTCTGCGAAAATTAGTGCCATAGAGAATCGTTCTGTATGTCCTGCCGGCATGGGAAATGGACCCGATGAGAAGAACATCCCAAGGTTTCTTCCCCCCTCTAAATAAACTTCCGAAGGTGGTTGTAATGTAGTGAAAACTTCTCGCCAATTTAATTCATCGTTAATGAGTTCATAATCATGGACATTAAATACATTAAACCCCGTTAAGCCCAACTGGTCTGATTCATCTTTGTCCGTTCCATTAAAATTTGGTTCACCATCTGTTGGTAACCCATCCCCTTCTCCATAATCTCTACCGGGATAGTTTGGATGATAAGGCGCTAATCCATCCTCGCCAATATCATCATTAAGGGGCTCGCCTTCATCCCAAATACCATTTTCGTTTTCATCCATAAATCCATACCAATCCTGATCTTCATCTCCTTCCCAATGTGCCCTCGGTTCCCTTTTATAAAACTCAATAAATTTTTCTACATTTTCTACACCATAAGGATAAGTATCCAACCAATTTCCTGCTGAATTTTCACGTTGTTCATCAATAAGTCCATCATCGTCATTGTCAATCCCATCAAATTGGTTTCCCGGGCTTTCAAGAAAGGCATAGGCTGCAACGCCTGTAGGACCCCATTGCCCAGGCTGGCCGAGCCCATTATAATCCCAGGAAAACGCAATATCTAAATAGGTGCTGTAACCGCCTTCATCATCTCCTGAATCATCCGTACCACCAATCCCCCAATCAATATATTGTGAAAAATAAACGGAATCATAGGGTGTCGTTCCTTCATTTGTGATTTCATAATGCCAAAAAATAACGTCCTGTGTTTGTACATGAGACCATTGGAATCCTCGTGCTTTTACCTCCATTCCAATTCCACCTCGAGTATGGTCATTCATATCCGGAAAAAATACTCCCGCACCAGTAGTTGTATCGTGGGGTGTAAGCCATTCTTTATCCACAGCATCATCGCACACAAAATAGGTTTCTACATCTGCATTCGTTATTCCTTTACCAAAATATCCATTCCAAACATTCGACCATTCCGGTTTATCTGCCCAAGAGTTCGGCCAGGTAAATGAATCATCACTTCTCGCCGGGGATTGCTGTCTAGGGTTGGAATAACCCGGTAAAGGTGCCCAGCCCCAAGGCGTTTTATCGATGGGGTCCGTGTCAATAAATTCACGATAATTTGTGGACATGGGGTGAATCCTTTTTCCCGTAGTGTCGAAAGTAGAAACGGCAATGATGGTTGCAACGCCATCAACATAAGAATGTCCCGTACCTTTAGGCCATTCACCGGACGGCTGGTCCGGCCAACGGGCGACTTCTGCATGATTTGAATACAATGTTCGTACAGCATTTCCATCCATGATTCCCCATTGGGAATATCGAACATCTCCCTTTTGAGGGTCGCCTTGTGCAATTAAAGTTTGTATGGAAAAAAATAAAATGAGTATTGTGGAAAACCGGCTCATAATGATGTTAAAAATTAATGCTTAATCCGGCAAGTATTTGCCGTGGAGGAGTGTACCATTCAGGATGTAAGAAAAATTCTTCTTTCGTATTCCAACCCTGTACTACTCCCGGCTGGTTCAACTCTTCCGTGTAAGAAGCTCGACCAGAATCACTGTAAACATTCAGTTCATTTAAGCGGTCAAACACATTATAAATAGTTAGCTTTAATTGGACAGCCACGTTGCCAATTGTCATGTGTTTCATCATGAATAAATCAAACGAAAGGACTGGAGGTTTTCTATCACTATTTTCTATCACAGAATTGGAAATTATTTTACTTGGCGTATAAGGCATTCCACTACCGTATTTACCGATAAGTGTCATCACGACTCCCTTTGCGGGCTCTAATGACAATCTTCCATTGATAGTATGTGTCTGATCCCAATCCAAAGGGAGTAACTGTTTTTCAGATTCAACAGGCGGCTCACTTTGATTATCAATAAGCACAGATTTTGGGTCTGATGCATTTCCTCTGGCAACTTGATAGGTGTAATCAACACTCCCCCCTATTCCATTACTCAATAGCTTGTCAATCATTAGGGTGAATCCTTGTACCTGTCCATAATCTCTGTTTACATATCGCCCGTAATCTATCCCCGAATGTAGTTCGCCGGTTGCTACAGTGTTTATTTCTGTTCCCAACAAATTTCGAATATCTTTATAGTAGGCGGTAGCTTCAAATGATAATAATTGTGATAATTGTTGTTGGAAACCGATTTCATACGCAACTGTTTTTTGTGGCTGGAGATTGGCATTTCCGAATGGGAAATTTAACACATTTGCTCTGCCGCCTTCCGGGTTAATAACAAAATTTGGATTAGTATATAAAACTTCAAAGGGAGGTATTTGAAAAAAATGACCATAAGACACATGCATAACACCTCGATCAGAAATGGGATATGCAATACCAAATCGCGGACTTAATTGGAAGTCGGAATCGGCTGGTATTTTTTCTGAAGTATTCGGACGGGTAAAATCTGAAATTAATTCTCCCTTTGAATCAAAGTAATCTATCCTGATACCGGAATTAAGAATGAGCCCCTTCGTCTCTAACTTAAATTGCATAAAAGTAGCATTCTCCACTGGATATATTTGATATTTTTGATTATCAGCTGTTTTTTCCGGCGGAACCTGTATTTGAAAACCGGTTTCTTGATTTTTTTTCAATACAATATCATGAAGTTTTAAATCATGTTTTTTTAATTCTAATCCTGTTTTTAATTGTAAAATACGGCTTATCTGCCAAGTTAATGAGCTTTTAAATATAGTGCTGTTTGTCTCTCTACTAAAATAACGCAAGTCTGTCCCACCTGTATAAAAAGAAAAATTACCATGAGTCGTTAACCGGCTATCTGTTGAATATCTGTTATCATATTTATCATCAAAAAGGAAACGGGAATAATCTTGATGAGAATAAGAAGCTGAAAAATTCATAAACGCTTTCTGGTTGAATAAATGATTCCACGTCAGATACAGTATATTACTATTATTGCTCACTCTGCTGTTTCCCCGTGGATTGTATTGAAACATGTGCTCATAAACACTATTCTCTTTATTTTGAGACGTCATGTTTATTGAAATTTTATCTTTCGAAGTAAGAGGAATTGATATTTTGCCAAAGAATGAATTACGTGCATAATCTGCCATGGGAATAAAACCGAGTGTATCACCAAAAGCAACTTCACCATCCAGAACAGAGGGTTGAAAAAAATCCCGGCCATATAAATACCCATCATCAGTCGTAGATTTGTAGTTAATTAGAAATCCTGTGCGAAATGGTAGTGGTCCACTTAATGTTAGCGAATAATCATTATATGTTTTCGGAGAAATTTCATCAATATTTCTAAAGATTGATTTATTATTTGAAACGTGATCCCCTATGGTTATATCTAAATTACTTGTAAAATTTATACCCCCATTGCGGGTTATAATTTCAACAATCCCTGACTGAGCTTGACCATACTCTGCATTGAAAGTGCCGCTGATTACTTTTAATTCCTGGATTACATCATTTTCCAAAAGAAGTGCAGCTCCGCTGCTAAATACATCGTTGACCGGAACTCCGTCAATCAAATAACCCACTTCCTGTGACCGTCCTCCCCTAAAATGCCCACCGATGACTCCCGCTTGTAAATTTAAAACATCTTCTACAGTTTGTACAGGAAGAAGGTCTATTTCGTCGCCGGACACCGTTGATTCTGTTGATGTTCTATCCATTTCTATTACAGGGCGAGTTGCAATTACTTCTACGGTTTCATCTGATTCAATTACAGTAAAATTTAAATTTGCATTTATTGCAGTCGTGTGGTCTGTTTTTATTAATATATCCGTTACCGTTAATATTTTATACCCAATCATATTGAAAGAAACGGATACTTTACCCGGCGGAATATTTATGACAGAATAATAGCCGTTTTGGTCGGATGCTGCACCCATACCGGTATTATTAATAATAACATTTACACCAATTAACGGAGAATCATTTGATGAATCTGTTATTTTTCCCTCAAGTTTTCCGGTTGTGCCTCCATCCAATTCGGAGATGGAAACAACAACTGCAAAACTGTAAATACACAGATGTAATAGGTTTAATACCCTCCGGTTATCAGGTTTGATATTGGATAATAATGTGGAAAGGGTTGATTCAATCATTGGTTGAATTTGGTACTTTATTTTTTATTCACCAATAAAATGAAAGAAAAAAGGGGGCGGATAAATCCACCCCCTTTTTATCTATTTCATGTATGTTATTTTTTGAACTTGTGCATTTTGATTATTCAGTAATATTTGGACAAAATACATACCTGATGGTAATGCAGATCCATTTTCTGTTTTAGCATTCCATTTAACAATATGTTTTCCAATAGACATTTTCTTATCAACCAAGTTAGTAACTTTTCGTCCAAGAATGTCATATATTGCTAAATGAACATTACCATTTTGTGGCAAATTAAAAGCAATATTAACAGATGGGTTAAACGGGTTAGGATATGCACTTAGTAACTGAAATTTATCAGGGACCAAATTAACCGTTATATCATCATCTATTGCAAGAGCTTCGGTTGTGTAAACCGAAAAGTCATCCCAGTAGGAAGTTCCCCGAAAGTTATGCCAGTATCTCGCTCTTACGCTGTATTGCGTAGCACCTTCAGGAGGAGATAACACGGCTTGATACTCTGTCCAGTCGGTCGTATCTCCAGCTACTGTAAATTGGACATCATTGCCACCAACTTGTCCCCAACCGTCAGGTCCCATGGTACCATCATGCCAAGTCACTGTAAATCCCATGCCATAACTCGCATCTGAATTCACTGAATCTGCTAATCCATCTACCAGTTCGGCTTTTATCCAAACTGAAAAGACCAAAGGTGAACCATCATTATCAAATTCACTTGGGTCAGAATTAACCGTTAATTCATATCCTGTTCCATTTTTAGTCATTTGAACTGATGCATCTCCGCTATGGGCTTCACTCGTACTTTGTCCCATATATACAGGAGCATCTGTCTCCCAATCTGATTGTCCTGTACTAAAATCAGGCCACCAATAATGCCAGCCATCTGGAACATCTACATTTGGATTAAAGAAATCCCCAACCCATTCACCTTCTGTTGTATTTCTTACGAAATAATCATCCAGATAAGCGGTTCCTGTTGCTGATGATC
>JADHTG010000106.1 GCA_016776505.1 Bacteroidota bacterium | reverse complement strand
GAGGGAAGCCCTGCATTTTAAGAGCCTTCCCAACGTTTATAGAAGATAATCGAATATTCCTATTGGAATTATCAACTAAATGGCTCACTACGTCAGTAGCTGTATAAAATACATCATGCTCATCCTTTGTAGCTGGTTTGTAATACTTCATAACCAACTCCATTTCAGGTGTGTTTACACGATGTTTTCTGTTCATTTCTTCATTTTCTTCAATCTCTTCCCTTGACAATTCATAATTAAAACCAGATTTGTACAAACCAACTGCCTGACTCCAGACTAATTCAATATCAATTTCTTTGAAATAACTCCAATCAATTCCTTCAATCTCAAAACACAACCATCGGACTGAACCTGTTTCATCAGTCAGAAATTCCATTTGGTTAGTTGATCCAAAACTCATTCCTGCGATCTTCAATTACTTATAATGTTTGTTTATTAAAACAATTTTAACTATTTTTGTTTGTATAATTAAACATTATGGCGAATAAAAGTCCAATACTACTTCCTAAAACAAAACAAATTCTGGGTGAATTTGGAGAAAATATAAAACTGGCAAGGTTAAGGCGAAAGCTTAGTAGTGAACAGTTGGCTGAAAGAGCTGGTATTAGTAGAAGTACGCTAATTAAGATTGAAAAAGGTGATGAAGGGGTTAGTATTGGTTACTACATAAATGTATTGAAAGCTCTTGGTTTGGAAAAAGATTTTCAAGCGCTTGCTAGAGATGATGAATTAGGAAGAAAACTACAGGATGCAAAAATTACCACTAAAAGAAGAGCTCCAAAAACAAAGTCATGAACTATAGAGAAACCATATATGTGTATGCTGATTGGAACAGAATAAATGGGCCAATTTTAATGGGCATTCTCTATGCAGAAAATATAAGAGGTTCCCAGATATTTTCATTTGAATATGATAAAGATTGGTTAACAACTCAAAGCTCACAACTACTAGATCCTGATCTGCAATTTTTCCCGGGACCACAATATTTAAATGATGAACAGAAAAACAATTTCTCCGTTTTTCTTGACTCGTCCCCTGACCGTTGGGGAAGGTTATTGATGCAAAGAAGAGAAGCTGCATTAGCCCGTCAAGAAAAAAGAAAACAAAAGCATCTATTCGAAAGTGATTATTTATTGGGACTATATGATGGTCATAGAATGGGAGCATTACGTTTTAAAACAGATCTGAATGGACCATTTTTAGACGATAATGAGAAATTTGCAAGCCCCCCATGGGCAAAAATCAGAACATTAGAACAAATTAGTTTAAAACTGGAAGAAGAAAATGTTGTAGACGATCCAGAATATACGAAATGGCTAAATATGTTGGTAGCTCCTGGATCATCCTTAGGTGGAGCTCGTCCAAAAGCCAGTATTATTGATGAAAACAAGCAACTTTGGATAGCCAAATTCCCAAGTAAACACGACTCATCAAATGTAGGTGCATGGGAAAAAATAGCAAATGAAATGGCAAAAGAAGCCGGAATTAATATGGCTACCTCTCTCACAAATATTTATTCTGGACATCATCACACCTACCTGACCAAAAGATTTGACAGAACACCGGGTGGTGAAAGGTTACATTTTGCATCTGCCCTGACACTTCTAAATCGTGTTGATGGAGATAATTATGCTACCGGTGCCGGTTATTTGGAACTTGTAGAGTTTATCCAGTCAAATGGTGCAAGGGTAAATAAAGATCTTGAAGAATTATGGAGACGTATTGTTTTCAGTATTTGTGTCTCAAATGTTGATGACCATTTACGGAATCATGGATTCATCTTAACTGATAAAGGATGGATATTATCACCTGCATATGATATTAATCCGGTTGCTACCGGTACAGGGTTATCATTGAACATTTCTGAAAATGATAATTCCCTTGATTTAGACCTGGTTCTTGAAGTAATTGAATATTTCAGAATAAGAAAGCAGAGAGCCATTGAAATTATTAAAGGAATCCAACAAAGTGTAAAAAACTGGAGTATCCTTGCAAGAGATTTTAATATCTCAAGACAAGAGCAGGAGCTAATGGCAAATGCTTTTCGACAGTCTGAAAAAATAGTTTAAGAAACGTAAAGCAATCAAAAGAAACCAGAACAGCTATTTTCCGATACAAAATGTGCTAGTTAACTGATTATCTATACAATTACAGCATTTGGGCAACAAATGGGCAACAAGAAAGCTGATAGTTTTGTCTGGTAAATGCAACGTATTGCAAACTAAAGTTAATTGCATTTCATCTGCTGCATCAGTAAAAAACGAAATTCAATTGTAATTGCAATCAACATATTTTTCACCTGCTTCAAATACAGAATGGCTAAGAACAAATATATTATGACAGAAGATGGAAATTTTATGTTTAGTTTCGATGGTTCGAATGCCTTTCTCTCCGAAGCTGAATATTTTTAATAAACTTTTTTTTAGTGTTATTATTCACTTTCAAGATGTTTAATTCTAATAGTTTTCATTCTTTGATAATGAGTTTTTCGAAGCCATTCTTAATTGAATGTTTATAAAGAAGAAGCAATCTTTTCAATATAATTTCAAATTATTTTGGGATAATAAAATCATTTAATTCTCTTTGTAAATAGCTATCACTCCGGGCTTTTTAAATTGTTTATAAGCTCGGTACATACCTTCAGTATTAAAGGATATTGCAATGTTCCCATTTCCATCCACTCCTACCAGTCCTCCGTCTCCACCTAATTTCAATAATTTATTATTTACAACTTCATGACAGGCATCTTCCAAACTCATTCCTTTGTATTCCATTAAACATGAAATATCATAAGCAACAACTCCTCTCATAAAAAATTCACCGGTTCCTGTACATGAAATTGCACAAGTGCTGTTATTAGCATAAGTTCCACTGCCAATTAAAGGGCTGTCACCTATTCTACCAATCTTTTTATTGGTTACTCCTCCAGTAGAAGTGCCAGCTGCAAGATTTCCAAGAGCATCTAATGCAACAGCTCCAATGGTTCCTATTTTTTTATTTTTATTTACAGCATGATCCAACTGCACTTTATCCGAACCTTTCACTTCCAGCCATTGTTGGTATCTGAATTCATCATAAAAGTAGCTGTCTTGCTCAAACTTGCATTTCATTTTTTCAGCAAATTCAATTGCCCCTTCACCAGCTAGCATAACATGTTCTGATTTTTCCATGATTTGTCTTGCCAATGAAATGGGGTTTTTTATGTTATGAACCAATGCTATTGCTCCTGCATAAAGTGTTTTCCCGTCCATGATGGAAGCATCCATTTCGTGTGTGCCTTTATTGGTAAAGACAGATCCTTTTCCGGCATTAAACAATGGAGAATTCTCCATCTCAATAATTGATAACTCTACTGATTCAACAGCAGTTTTATTTTGTTCGAGGGCAGCATAACCAACATCTAACGCATGTTTTAGACCTTTCTTATAAGCCTCCTCTTGTTCAGGAGTGATATATTTTTTTAAGATAGTTCCTGCACCTCCGTGTATTGCAATAGCAATTTTATTCATTTTTAAGTTTTAAAGTATGAACAATTTCCTCTGCAATCTTTTCTTTATAATCAATCACATCTTGAATTACCTGTTGTATATCATCTGCCTGAAGAACTACAATATCACCATCAGATGCCATATTCAGGGCTTTTTGTGTAGCTGCTCTTCCATCAATTTCGACCTCTATGTTTTCTTTTGAATAACCACCTCGTATTAGACCCTTTTGCACAAATTCGCAGGTTTCACCGGGGGGTCTATCACGTGGATCGGTATCAGTAATCACAATATAATCATAAAACTCAGCCAGGCTTTCTCCGAAATCAATGATATCCTGAGTTCTGCGATTTCCTGTACCAACTGCCATTCTAATTTTTTTCCCAAGTGCAATAAAAGGAAGCATCTTTCCGGTAGCTTTAACGGCTCCAATATTATGACTGTAGTCAACCATTACCTTAAATCTACCCATGTCAATAATATTCATTCTGCCCGGAGATTGACCAATGGAGGGGCTGAAACTTGTAACGCCCGCACGTATCTGTTTATCGTTCAATCCTAATGCATATGTTGCCGCTACTGCGGCAAGTGCATTTGATATATTGAATAAGGCATTGCCGTCAAGGGTGAGAGGTATTTCAATTACGTTAGCAATAGTAGATATCATAGATCCTTTATGGATGATAATTGATCCATCAATTAGGGTTACAATAATATTTCCATCTGCATGGTGTTTGAGCAATTCAGGATTATCATGTTTTAAGGAAAACAAGATTACCTGCCCTCTCGCTTTCTCCTTCAGCGTCATAACCAAATCATCATCAGCATTTAGTATTGAATATCCGTTTGGTTTTACTTTTTCCACAAGTGTACCTTTTAATCGGGTGAGGTCTTCGAGTGTATTAATGCCTCCGTCCCCAAGATGGTCTTCCGTAATATTTGTTACCACAGCAACATCACTTTCTTCATACCCCAATCCCCTTCGAATAATTCCCCCTCTTGCTACTTCCATTACTGCGTGATCTATTGAAGCATCCATCAATATGGTTTTTGCGCCTTCCGGCCCGCTATAGTCGCCTTTAAGGATTAAGTCGTTGCCAATAACGATGCCGTCTGTGGATGTCATCCCTACTGTGTTTCCATTCAATCCGAGAATATGGGAAATGAGCCTGATGGTGGTTGTTTTTCCGTTTGTACCGGTAACAGCAACAATGGGAATATCATATTTAGATCCTGGAGGGAATAGCATGTCAACTATGGCTCCTGCCACATTTCTGGGCTTGCCTTCATAGGGGTTTAAATGCATGCGAAAACCGGGAGCTGCGTTAACTTCGATAACACCTCCATTTTCATTTGACAATGGAATTCTATGGTCACTTGTAATAATATCGATACCTATTACATTTAATCCTATGATTTGAGATATACGTTCAGTTATATTTTTTGTGATGGGATGCACTTCATCAGTCACATCAATGGCTGTCCCGCCTGCGCTCAAATTTGCTGTGGATTTGATATAATGTTTCTCACCTTTGGGAATAACGGAGCCTAAGGTCAAATGTTTTTGAGTTAAAAGGCGTTCTGTCATGTTATCAATTTTAATACGGGTGAGCGTTTTTTCATGACCAAAACCTCTGTTTGGGTCGAGATTGATCTTCTCTATCAATTCCTGGATAGTTGAGCTCCCGTCACCCACAATAGAAGCGGGGTCTCTTCTGGCAGCAGCAATAAATTTTCCATTGATAACAAGCATTCGGTAATCTGCACCGGATAAGAATTTCTCGACTAATAATTCAACACTAAATGCTTTTGCATTTTGGAATGATGTTTCCAAATCCTTCGGGCTTAGTATATTGGTAGTAATGCCTCTCCCATGATTTCCTGAAATTGGTTTTACAGTAACCGGATATCCAATGGTATCCGCAGCTTCCAAAGCTTCAGATAATGCCTCTACGGTATATCCGTTGGGAACAGGTATGCCCATCTTTGATAATATATCTTTTGTTTGCTTTTTATCATCAGCAATTTCAACCCCAATAGCTGACGTACTATCAATTATTGTTGCCTGAAATCTCCTTTGATGAATACCATATCCGAGTTGAACATAGCTTTCATCATTTAACCTTATTACCGGAATGGATCTGTTTTGAGCTTCTGAAACAATGGATTGAGTTGACGGGCCAAAAAGGTTGTTTTCTCTTATTTCCTTTAAGTGTTGTATAATTCGGGCTATGTCGGTTTCTTTATTATTAAATAAGTTGTTGACTATTTGAATTGCGTACTTCCCGGCTTCCAATCCAACTTCTTCATCCCTGTACCTGAATACTACATTGTATATTCCGTAATCATCGGTGCTATAAGTTTTTCCGAATCCTACTTCCATATTTGCCAGGCATTGAAGTTCAATGGCAACATGTTCTGCGATATGCCCGGCCCATGTGCCTCTGTCAATGCGTTCAAAGAATCCGCCATGATAGCCGAGAGAACAATGATGCTCAATAAGCGTAGGCAGTATTTTTTCAATTCGGTCTTTGAATCCCGGAATTGTATCTGATGGTTTTTCTTCCAGTTCGCCAAGGGCAACTTGCATGTATATAACAGGATACCTGGAGTAGTAATTTGCTCCTCTAAGTGCCCTCATTTCACGAATTTCTATATTATATTTAGTAAGCATTAAGTAATTCCTTTAAGTTTAGAGGTTGAAGAAATATCCCATTTAATATATCGTAACCGTAACCATCTACTAATACATGCACATGCATATTTTCAACAGCGATTGCTTTTCCATTATTTATCGAGGAAATATTGGAATGTTTAATGTGTTTTCCGTTAAAAATCACCACCAATCCATTTCCTATTGCCTCTATCAGGTATCCGTTTCTAATAATTATGCCTGTGTCTTCACCCAGTCCAATTCCAATATGTCCCGGGCTTGAAGTAATCAATTCCATTAAACGGCTAAAACGACCTCTTTTGATAAAGTGGCTGTCAATAATCACATTTTGAACTAAGCCTATTCCTGCCGTGACCTTTACAGAACCTTTTATCAGGGCTTCTGCACTTTCTCCGTCAAATATCATTGTTTGCGACATGGCAGCAGCTCCTGCGCTTGTTCCAGCTATGATACAGTCTTCGGTATAGTATTTTTTTAAAATAGTATCTAAAAATAATGTGCCTCCCAATATACTTGAAATTCGGAGCTGATCGCCACCGGTAAAAAATACGACACTACATTTTTTTAGTCTTTCAATATATTGTTTCTCTTCTGCCTGCTCTCTGGTTTTTATGTGCATAAACTGAACAGATGTATTGCCTATTTTGTCAAATGATCTGCTGTACATTTTGCCCACCTCTTCAGGTATTTCACTTGCAGTAGTTATAATTTCAATATTGACGGTTTGAGTTTTAATTAAAGAAACAATTTTCCGCAATATGATCAAATCATGATCCTTGTCTTCGTTTCCACCAACAGCTACTAATAAACCTTTTGGTACTAGAGTTCCATTTTTGTTCTCCAAATCATTTTCTTTATTAATTATTAAACAGCTTCTTTCATTATTAATTTTTTAGAGATTTTTATTGGTATAAAATGTAGTGCTTGAATTAATCCGAATCGATGTATCAATTTGATCAACAAAACAAAATTATTCATAACCGCTTTTTATGACAGTCATAATCATTTTAAAGCGCCCATTTGCCTTTATCCGGTTAGGTTTGTGAGCTGGAATAATGATAGATTCACCAGTTTCAAGCAACATTGATTTTCCATCAATTATAATTTCAGCTTTCCCTTCAATAATTTGGGAATATGTATCAAAGGGGGTAGTTTTTTCAGTTAAGCCTTCGCCACTGTCAAATGACATTACACTGATATTTCCAGTTGTTTTTTTCAGAATCGTTTTTATAACAACTGAATTTGGGACATACTCTATTATTTCCACTGTGATATGTGTTTTTGCTTTTTCAAGTTCTGTATTGTCCATAATATTGATTCCTTCATTGAAAGTTATTTATAAATACCAACATTTACTATTTGATTGAAAATCATAATTTCCCGGCTGCATTCTTTTCGTTACGTTTTGTAGCTTTTGCTGCTCTTTTTTCTTTCAGGCTTTTTTGAGCTACTTTTTTACCTGACTTTTTCCTGGATAACTTAACTTTAACAGCATTCAATCCTTTCTCACCTTCTTCGAGGTCAAATGTAAATTCAGAGAATGCTTAAACCACAAGAGATCTTTCAGTTTCTTATTCTATTGTTCTTTATCATTTTTTACAAATAAATTTTTTATGGCACTTCCTAAATCATCCAGATCACTGTCAAATTCTGTTTTGAATTGTTCCCATTTTTCTTTTCCTTCGGCCTTGTATTCATTTAACTTCTTTTTCAGATCCCTGTTTTTTTGTTCGAGTTCATCTATTTTCTGTTGATATTTGGGGTCTGCCGATGATTCGTCATTTTCAATACTGGCTTTATGTTCAGCAATACTTTTTTCATTGGCAGCAATCTTTTCTGCCACTTCTTTTTTATAAAGTTCCATGTCCTCAAGGTATGCCTCATTGGCCTCATCTAAATCCTG
>JADHTG010000105.1 GCA_016776505.1 Bacteroidota bacterium | reverse complement strand
TTAGAGTGTTTTGTATTGCATCCTTAATCTGAGTTGTGAGCCTTTCCTGCACTTGCAGCCTTCTTGAATAAGCCTCAACAACCCGGGCAATTTTACTCAATCCGGTAATATATCCGTTAGGAATATAAGCAACGTGTGCTTTGCCAATAAATGGAATCATATGATGCTCGCACATCGAAAAAATCTCTATATCCTTAACAATAACCATTTGTCGGTAGTTTTCTTTAAACTTTGCCGACAGTAATATTTCTTCTGGATTATGATCATATCCCTGCGTCAAAAACTGAATTGATTTGGCCACCCTGAAAGGTGTTTCCTGCAAACCTTCGCGATTTACATCTTCACCAATCAAGTTGAGTATTTCTTTATAATGATATTGTAGCTTTTTTAGATTCTCGGGATCGAACTTTTCAATTTTTTCGTACCCTAATAATTCTCTTGGTTTCTCCATTTGTTTTCTATTTTCAATCATTAACTTGTCAAAAAAAGTGCCAACAGAAAAAAATTGACAATAATTTTGTTGACATTTCACGTACCAAAGTATTCAACGTAATTATTTTCCGATTCAATAACTTTAACGCGGTGAAGTTCAGCGCCTAATTCAGCAACATGATGTTTTAGTTCGTTCCATATACCAACTGCCAAATTTTCCGTTGATGCCAGTTTACCCTGCATAAAGTCAACTTCTATGTTTATATTTTTATGATCCAGTTTACTGATTACCTGCTGCCTGATAATTTTACTAAGCTTTTTGAGGTTCACTAAGAAACCGGTTGTTTCATCAATATTACCCTTAACAGTTATAAATAATTCATAATTATGCCCATGCCAGTTTGGGTTTGAGCATTTTCCAAATACTCCCATATTTTGCTCATCAGTAAAATCGGGTCTGAATAGGCGATGGGCAGCATTAAAGCGCTCCCTGCGGGTAATGTAAATCATACATGTGAAATAATTTTCAAAAATAGTATAATTTTTCCAGAACATCCAGAGTCCGCCAAAGAGGCGGACATGGAACCGTCTAATATAAAAAATAAACAAACCTTCAAATTCTTAATAAAACAACTCTTTCATGTCCTCCCTCGGAGGACTCTGAAAGGTTGAGCGTAAGATTGAATCTATTATATTATCTTTGTTCAAAATCTGAAATCGAAAGTTACGTGAGGTATCTACCTATTAACAACAATCTGTTTATCGAAAACAGGAAACGCTTTGTTGAACTGTTGCCCAAAGACTCAGTGGCGATTTTTTATTCAAATGATAAGATGCCTCGTAATGGCGATCAGTATTTCCAATTCAGACAGCAATCCGATTTTTTCTATCTTACAGGTATAAATCAGGAAAAAAGTATACTGTTGATTGTCACCGATATCAGAAACAAAAAATTGAAAGAGACATTGTTTTTGCTTAAAACAAATGAGCAAATTGCTATTTGGGAAGGGCACAAATACACTAAAAAAGAAGCAAAAGAAATATCGGGAATTGACCATGTTTACTGGATTGATGATTATGACCTTTCTCTGAAAGAAGTTATGTCGTCAGTAAAAAATATTTTCTTAAACCGAAACGAATACCCAAAGTTTTTTCCAGATGTTAAAGAACGAAATCATCGGCTTGGAGAAGAATTAAAAGGTGCATTTCCATTACATTATTATCATCGCTCGTCACCTCTGTTAACTCAATTGCGCTTAATAAAATCGGATGCAGAAATTGCATTGATACGTAAAGCATGCAACATAACTAACAAAGCATTCAGAAGAGTACTTAATACAACAAAACCCGGTAAATTTGAATTTGATATACAGGCCGAAATAGATCATGAGTTTACCGTTAACCGTGCAAACGGACATGGCTATGCCCCAATAATTGCTTCCGGAAAAAATGCCTGCGTGCTTCACTACACTGATAATAATAAAGAGTCTAAAGATGGCGATCTTATATTATTCGATTTTGGTGCTGAATATGCAAACTACACTGCAGATATGAGTCGAACCATCCCGGTTAACGGTAAATTTACAAGCCGACAAAAGGATTGTTACAATGCTGTGCTTCGGGTTTTTAAAAAAGCGAAAAAATTATATGTTCCGGGTAATTCCATTAATAATATTAATGACAAAGTAAATAAGTTGATGGAAAAAGAAATGATCAAACTTGGATTATTTACAAAGGAGGATGTGAAAAACCAGGATAAGGAAAATCCGTTGTTTAAGAAATATTTCATGCATGGAACTGCTCACTTTTTAGGATTGGATGTACATGATGTGGGTGATAAAGACGAAGTATTTAAATCAGGCATGGTATTAACCTGTGAACCCGGCTTATACATTCCGGAAGAAAATATCGGAATCAGAATCGAAAATGACATTTTAATAACAAAGAACTCCCCAATTGACCTTATGGAAGATATTCCTGTTGAAATTGATGATATTGAAAAGTTAATGATTTAATTTTGTATGATAAAAAAAAATTAAATGAAAAATAATAAACACATAAGCCTCAATCTAAATATCAGAGGAATTAAACAATCGCCCACTCTCGTAATCAATGAACTAAGTAAAAAACTTAAAAATAACGGAAAAACAATTTATTCAATGGGGCTAGGTCAGTCGCCATTTCCGGTGCCGGTTCCTGTTGTTGAAACCTTAAAAATGCATGCCCATGAAAAGGATTATCTGCCTGTAAAAGGATTGAAAGAATTACGTGAAGCTGTTGCTTACTTTCACAGGCAAAAAGATGATGTGGAGATTAAATCAAGTAATGTAATCATTGGGCCCGGGTCGAAAGAATTAATGTTTATATTACAAATGGTTTTTTATGGTGATGTAATTTTACCAACTCCTTGCTGGGTATCTTACGGTCCGCAAGCAAAAATAATAGGAAGGAATATTCAGCTGATACATACATCATTTGAAAATAAATGGAGGATTACGGGTAAGCAACTTAACGACTTTCTATTAAGCGAGAACGATTATTATAAACCCCGTTTAATGATTCTTAATTATCCATCAAATCCTGATGGAGGAACTTATTCGGCGCATGAACTTCAAAAAATTGCCAAAATTGCCAGAAAGCATGAATTAATAATTCTCTCAGATGAAATATATGGGCAATTGCATTTTTACGGAAAACATATTTCAATTGCACGATACTACCCTGAAGGAACGATTATTAGCTCAGGTTTGTCGAAATGGTGTGGCGCCGGGGGCTGGCGTTTGGGAACTTTTGCTTTTCCCGCCGGTTTTGAATGGTTGATTGATGCCATGGCAGCTGTTGCCAGTGAAACTTATACATCAGTTTGTGCCCCAATTCAATATGCTGCTGTTATAGCATTTAGAGGTGGAATTTTAATTGAGAGATATCTATGGCATGTGCGCCGTATTCTTTCGCATCTGGCAGATAGATGCACTAAAATATTGCGTAAAGCGGGAATAAAAGTTAACTCCCCTGACGGAGCTTTTTACCTTTTTCTCGATTTTTCACCCTTATCAGAAAAATTGAAAAAAAGTGGTATAACGAGCAGCAAAATCCTTTGTGAAAGATTATTGATGGAAGCCGGTGTGGCAATATTGCCAGGTGAGGATTTTCTGGTTTCCTCTGAAAAATTAACTGCCCGTTTGGCTTATGTTAATTTCGATGGATCAAAAGCTTTGTCGATGAGTGAAACAATACCACTTAGTGAGAATCTTCCTGAAGATTTCTCAGATAATTGCTGCCTGTCGGTGATTGAAGGAATAAAAAAAATTGCTGATTGGACAGACTCTAAATAGCAGAAGATCATCGTAATTAGTAACGGTTTAGAAGATTTTATTGCTGAATATGCATCCTACATCGCAGATATGAGTCGAACCATCCCGGTTAACGGTAAATTTACAAGCCGACAAAATGATTGTTACAATGCTGTACTGAAAGTGATCCAATCGACCTAATGGAAAATATTCCGATTGAAATTGATGAAATTGAAGGTATAATGGCAAATAAATAATTGACTAAAGCAAAATCAAATAAAGTGAAAAAATCAACTTTTATAACATTATTATTCAGTCTAATGGTGGTACTGAATACACAAGCCCAATCAGATTCTATCATTGATAGAATAATTGAAATTGGCGTAACCAACAACCAAACCATGAATCATTTGGATATCCTGTGCAACCGTTTCGGTGGCAGACCAATAGGATCTGATGCTTACGAAAATGCAGCACTTTGGGCAGCAAGCAAATTTAATGAATGGGGCATGGAAGTGGAGATGGATGAAGTTGGTGAGCTTCCGGTTGGTTTTAACCGCGGTCCATGGTTTGGCAGGATGCTTTCTTACGAAGGAATGCATCTCCATTTTGCAACTCCCTCATATACATCAGGTACCAAAGGTGTTCAGCGTGGTCACGTACTGATTGAACCTAAAACTCAGGCTCAGTTTGATCGTATGAAAGGAAGGCTTAAGGGATCTTGGGTTCTAATCTCTGGCGAGAATGAAGGTTGGCCAATTGATTTTTCGGTTAAAGGAGATAGTATCCGCGATTCAATCAAAGCTAAAAATGCAGATATTGAAAAAGAAAATAGGGAAATCAGAAAAGAAAACAGAGAAAATAGAGGAAGCGATAAGCCACTAAAGGAATTGTTGGAGTTAATAGATGAGCCTGCCCTATTCTACAGAGAAATGCGTGAAGCGGGGATTTTTGGCATCATACAATCAAGCAAAGTGCCGATAAGGGTGATGTACGACCGAAAAAATCTGATGGATATGACTTTCGAAACTCTACCAAATATCCCTGATATAAAACTAAATGAACATCAGTATAGTATCATTAAGCAAATGGCAGAAGAACGGCAATATTTTGAACTCGAGTTTGATATTCGAAATCATTTTAAGATGGGACCGGTAAAGTATCACAATGTTATTGGAATTATTCACGGAACCGAATTCCCTGATGAATATGTAATAATGAGCAGCCATTTGGATGCTTATGATGTAGCTACCGGTGGAGTTGATAACGGATCGGGAGTTACTCCAACAATGGAAGCCGCACGATTAATAATGGAAGCCGGTGGTAAACCAAAACGTACAATACTTGCCGTTCTATGGGCTGGAGAAGAATTTGGCTTACTGGGCTCACAAAGCTGGGTAGATAGAAATTCTGACAAACTTAACAAAGTATCAAACATGGTAAATCGTGATGGTGGACCAACGGTTCCAACCGGTATTAGCGTTAGTGATGCTATGCGTGAGGATTTTGAATTAATCTGCGAACCGATAAATGGTATTAACCCTGACTTCCCTTTTGTTATAAATACCAGAGAACCAAGTGAAAAACCTTCTAAACCCTGGGGTACAGATAGTGGACCTTTTGCAGTTGCAGGAGTTCCAACAATTAATCCCCAAAATGGAGATACAAAAGGATGGGATTTTAATTATCGCGAAATCTGGCACACCGAAAGAGATCTTTATAATAAAAGCATTAAGGAATATCAGGAACAAGCTGCTGTTGTAACGGCCGTCATTGTTTTTGGAATTGCTAATTTAGATCATCTGTTATCACGTGATGGATATTATATTGTGCCTGTAGCAAAAACCGGAAAAAAGAAAAAGAGCAAAAAATGAAATTAGTTCTTTACTGTACGCTCTATTTCACGTAAGTTGTCGAGTTTTTTCTTTCTAAGGAAATCATGAATGTCACCCATATGTTCCTTAACTTTTTTGTTGCCGAATTCGAATACCTTACTTACCAAACCATCCAGGAAATCTCGATCATGGGAAACCAGAATAAGTGTTCCATCATAATCCAGCAAAGCACTTTTAAGAATATCTTTAGTCCTCAAATCCAAATGATTAGTAGGCTCATCGAGTATTAGTAAGTTTACGGGCTCAAGCAATAGTTTAATCATTGCAAGGCGCGTACGCTCTCCACCCGATAACACGTTAACCTTCTTATTCCAGCTATCACCACCAAACATAAATGCACCAAGAATATCTTTGATTTTTGTACGGATATCACCTTTTGCCACATCGTCGATAGTTTGAAAAACGGTTAATTTCTCGTCAAGTAATGAGGCTTCATTTTGAGCAAAATATCCAATTAATGTATTATGCCCAATATTAATTGGCCTTTACAATCAGTGTCACCCATAAGGCATTTTACCATAGTGGATTTTCCTTCACCATTTTTACCCACAAAAGCAACGCGTTCGCCCCTTTGTAAACTAAATGAAACATCCGAAAACACCTTATTATCGCCATAGGCTTTTCCTACATCTTCGAGTACAACAGGATAAGCCCCTGACCGTGGTGAGGGTGGAAATTTCAAGCGTAGTGCCGACGTATCTTCCTCATCTATCTCAATAATAGGAAGCTTTTCCAACATCTTTACCCGTGATTGCACCTGATTAGTTTTTGAATATGTCCCCCTGAATCTGTCGATAAAATCCTGATTATCGGCGATAAATTTTAGCTGTTCAGCAAATTGCTTTTGCTGTTGTTCACATCGTTCTTTCATGAGTTGGAGATAACTTGAATAGGTAACTTTGTAATCGTAAATACGTCCCATTGTTATTTCTATGGTTCGCGTGGTAATATTATCTACAAATGCACGGTCGTGAGAAATAACTATTACGGCTTTTGCACTATTGATAAGAAATTCCTCAAACCATTGTATCGACTCAATATCCATATGATTTGTTGGCTCATCGAGCAGTAGCAAGTCGGGTTTTTGAAGTAAAATTTTAGCCAATTCGATGCGCATTCGCCATCCACCACTAAATTCGCTGGTGGGACGATTGAAATCTTCACGTAAAAATCCAAGTTCTGTTAAGATTTTTTCTATTTCAGCATCATAATTAATTTCTCCTACCGAATAAAATGATTCGCTAAGAGTAGAGACGCGTTCAATCAACTCATAATAGTCAGGTGATTCATAATCAGTACGGGAAGAAAGTTGCGAGTTCAACTCCTCAATTTCACTTTCCATATTCAATACTTGCTCAAAGGCCATGGCAGCTTCCTCAAATAACGACTATCAACAGTAAGTAAATGTTGCGGCAAATAAGCAATAACTGCATCACTGGGTGATGTTACTTTACCGCGTGTGGCTATTTTAATTCCTGCAATAATCTTGAGCAATGTCGATTTTCCAGCTCCATTTTTTCCCATCAGGGCAATTCTGTCCTTTTCATTAATCGCAAAAGATATATCCTTAAAAAGTGTAGTTCCACTAAATTCTACCGTAAGCCCGTCAACTGAAATCATTTCTGTTTTATAAATTGGGCGCAAAGATAGATACTTTGAGAGTTTATCCAGATTTAGTTGTCCGGTAAAATCGGGAACCAAATATTACACTACTCTGTAGCTTGGATTATATGATTAAACATCAGACTATAAATATTTTGCTACTCCATAGCAATTTAAAAAGCAGCAGAGCCTCGCAAATATTTATAGTATCTAAATAGAAATAGAAGCAAGCTCCAGAGGAGCGAAATATTATTATGTGTTTTCATCACAGGAAGTAAGTCAAAATTGCATAAACTATATAGGACACCGACGATTAACTTTATTAACTGTATTTTTGCCCGATGTCAAGCACCATAAAAAACCAACAAAAAATTCTGGATAAACTGGACATTGAGAAACTAAATCCAATGCAGGAAGAGGCTCAGTTGACTATTAAATCTAACTCAGAAGTTGTTTTGCTGTCACCAACAGGAACAGGTAAAACTCTGGCCTTCCTGTTACCAATAATTACTGAATTGGATGTTGATTGCCCTGAAGTTCAGGTATTGATAATTGTACCTTCGCGTGAGTTATCAATCCAAATTGAACAAGTTATACGTGAAATGGGCTCCGGATACAAAACCAACGCTGTATATGGCGGAAGGGCTGGCTCGCAGGACAAAATTGATTTAAAACATCGTCCTGCTATTCTTATCGGAACACCTGGTAGAATTGCCGATCATTTGAGAAGAGAAACCTTCCCAACGCAGTCGTTAAAAATCCTTGTCCTTGATGAGTTTGATAAATCACTTGAAATTGGATTTGAATCGGAAATGATTGAGATTGCAGATGCTTTGCCGAATGTTGAGAAAAAAATACTAACATCCGCTACTCAGAGACTGGAAA
>JADHTG010000104.1 GCA_016776505.1 Bacteroidota bacterium | reverse complement strand
ATCCCCGCACACAGGTTCAGCTTTGTATTGTTCACATGGTTCGTAATAGTTTAAAATATGTCTCATGGAAGCAGCGGAAAGAAATGGCTGCGGATGATTCCTTTCATGAATAAAAGTTGGCTAGATGTTTACTTAAATATTCGGGTTAATTAAAATATGCTTTTGTATTAGCGTGTATTTGTTCAGATGATTGGATTTCATGTATATTGAACCATCGATAAGATCTATGCTGAATTTTTGGTAGCATATTTAGCTCTAACTCCACATCAACTTTATAACCGATTACGACATAATGAGTTCCAAAAGAGCCATCTTCGTAAAAATTATAAGCATACATATGGTCATATATTCCTAATAAAGTAGCGCTAGCAACTTCGAGTTCAATATCTAATTCATTTGCAGAAATTCGTTTAAATGCCCGGGATATTGTTTCACCTTTTTGTATCCTTCCACCTGGTACAAACCAATACCCTTTGGCCGGGCGATTCTCCCTAAGCCCAAGCAATACTTTATTTTCTTTGTTTTGCACTATAAAATCAATTGATATGAGAGGGGCATTTTTGATGAGTTGATGAAAGTCCTGATCGTTTAGTTTCATGCCTTTAAAATGATTTTAATGCAGCTTCCAGGGCATTAAATTCACCTGTCATTTGAAAATGATGGTTGCCAATAAATAAACCATTTGAATCAATTAAATCTGCATTGTGCAGGTTTTCATGGATTTCATAATTAAAGTAGGATATTACCTGGTTCTTCGTGAAGTTCCCAGCAACAATTGGTCTGTATTCAATTCCATATTTTTCAAATTCCAGTATGAGCTGTTCTCTTTTGAGACCAGAATCCGGATCAATTATCAATGAAAATCCAAACCAGCTACTTTCTCCAATTTCATTTTGCGTAATCAACCAGTTATACTTTTCAGTTAACCTTTTGAATGTATTCGTATTTAGTCTTCTGTTTTCAACTATAGAAGGAAGTTTTTTTAATTGTTCCTGACCTATCGCCCCACTTATTTCGAGCGGTCGGAGGTTATATCCTGGCAATACAAATTTGAAAGCTTCCTCAAATGCTATCTTTGATTTTAACCCCGTAACAAGATTCTTTTCGGGCAATTTTCTGGTCCAACCATGCGCCCTTAGGCTTAGTGAGATATGGTAAAGTTCTTCATCATCAGTGATTAACACTCCACCTTCCATCGTTGAGATGTGATGACTGAAGAAAGTGCTGAAGGTTCCCATTATGCCGATACTACCAGCGAATGCCTCATTATATTTGGCGCCCATCGATTCGCAATTATCCTCTAAAAGGTAAATGTTTCTATCCCTAATCAGAGATTGAATAATATTAAAATCATTCGGATTTCCTAACAAATTAACCGCTAATATTGCCCTTGTTTTGTCAGTTATTGCTGAAGAAAGCTTTGTTAAATCATAATTGAGTGTATGTAAATCAATGTCAACAAATTTCACCTTAAGGTTATATTGCTGTAATGGCATGTAAGTAGTTGACCAGGATACTGCAGGAACAATAACCTCATCACCGGCTTTCAAGGGGTTTTCTTTTTTGAAAAAGAGTGCTGCGATCATCAATAAGTTTGCTGAAGATCCTGAGTTTACCATCAGTGCATACCTTTTCCCAAAGAAAGAAGAAAAATCTTGCTCAAATTGTGCTACCTCTTTACCCATAGTAAAGATGTCGGATCTGACTACTCTTTGAATTGATTCATACTCTGCCTCGTCCCATGTTTTTGTGGTAAGTGGATATCTAATATTCATTTTTATTAATATTTCTTAAGAAATAATTATATGTCTTGGTTAAGCCTTCCTTAAGGTCTGTTTTTGGAGTCCAGTTAATTTGCCTAAGTAAATTGGTATCTACTAATTTCTGTTTCATCCCCACCGGATTTGACAGGTCGTGTTGGAATTCTCCTGTATAACCAACTACCTCAGCAATTGCTTTATAATACTCATTGATTGTGTAATCATGTCCCAGTCCAACATTTATAAGTTCCGGGATTTCATCTATTCTGTCAACAGCTGTCCAGATAAAATCTGCCAAATCTTCAGCGTACATAAATTCACGTCTGGCTGTTCCATCACCCCAAATGCTTACAAATGCCTCTTCCATTATTTTCGCCTGGTGTATTTTTTGAATAGCTGATGGAATCATGTGTCCCCATTCAGCATCAAATTTATCATATTTGCCATAAAGGTTACATGGAATAATTGTTTTGTAATTGGGACTACCTAATTCAGTATTGATGTAACTACAAAACCTTTGAGAAAAAATTTTTGATAAAGCATATCCTTCATTGGATGGCTCTAGTTTTCCTGTAAGTATCAGTTCTTCGTTTAAAGGGTTTGTTGCAGCAGCCGGGTACATGCAAGAGCTACCAAGATTTAGAAAATACGGTATCTTATTTTCGTATTCTGCCCATATCAGGTTATGAGCCATCAAGGTGTTTTCTCTTAAGAATTTAACCGGATGATTAATGTTTGCCTGAATACCGCCAACAATACCTGCTGCATGAATTATTACACCCGGCTTATTCTTTTTCAAATACGTAAATACCTGATCATAATTTAGCAAATTTAATTGATTGAAATCAGGTGTTAGTAAACTTACATGTTCAGGCTTTTTGTCAACAATATTTCGCCCGACCATTCCTCCGCTACCAGTAAGTAAAATATTTAGTTTATTCATAATAGTTATTCGTGTGGTAACCACCTTTTTTAAGGTAGCTCTCCTTTTGCATCAGCTTTAGATCAGATCCCATCATGTCTTTAACCAAATAAGCCAGATCATATTTTGGTATCCATCCCAGTTTTTCTTTGGCTTTTGTAGCATCACCAATTAGCAAATCAACTTCAGTGGGCCTAAAATAACGTGGATCGACAGCTATTACCTCTTTGCCAATTGGTAACTGATATTCCGGGTTGGAACATGCAGCTATGTATGCCTTTTCTGCTACACCTTTACATTTGAATTCGAGACTGATGCCCGCTTCGGCAAAGGCCATACGTACAAACTCCCTTACCGGAGTTGTTACTCCTGTAGCTATAACCCAATCTTCGGCTAGTTCTGCCTGCAAAATCATCCACATCATACGCACATAGTCTTTGGCATGGCCCCAATCGCGCTGGGAATCAAGATTCCCCATGTAAAGCTTATCCTGCATACCCAATGCAATCCGAGCGGTAGCGCGTGTGATCTTACGTGTTACGAAGGTTTCACCCCGAATTGGCGATTCATGATTAAACAATATACCATTGCAGGCAAACATGCCATAAGCTTCTCTGTAATTTACTGTTATCCAGTAGGCATACATCTTGGCTATAGCATAAGGGCTACGCGGGTAGAATGGTGTTTTTTCTGTTTGCGGCACCTGTTGCACCAAACCATACAATTCGGAAGTTGAAGCCTGATAAATACGGGTTTTCTTTTCCATTCCTAATATGCGGATTGCCTCAAGAATTCGCAAAGTTCCCAGTCCATCTGCGTTTGCAGTATATTCTGGCGTTTCAAAGCTCACCTGAACATGACTCATAGCGGCTAGATTATAAACCTCGTCAGGTTGTACTTCCTGTATAATGCGTATCAGGTTAGTGCTGTCGGTCATGTCGCCGTAATGCAGTTTAAATTTAGCGTTTTCGACATGTGGATCCTGATAAAGGTGATCTATTCTATCCGTATTAAAAAGCGATGATCTGCGTTTAATGCCGTGAACAATGTATCCCTTTTTGAGGAGAAATTCACTTAAATAAGCTCCGTCTTGGCCGGTAACGCCTGTGATGAGGGCTGTTTTCATTTTATCCTAGATTTTTTCTCTGGTTATTTACTTAATCTATGTCGTCAAGGTTATATCTTTTGACTCCAAACCATTCGTTTAACATAATCGGTATAGCTTAAAATAATGCGAACCACTTTATCAGACACATTGGGTATGGAATAATCGCTAACAAGGCGGAGAGTACGTTGGCTGCCGCATTTTTGACTTTCCAGAACAACTAAGCCCTGCATAATTCTTACAGGGTTTAATCCAACTATCATAACTGATGCTTCTTCCATTGCTTCGGGACGTTCGTGGGCTTCACGCATATTTAGTGCAGGGAAATTCATGATTGAGGATTCTTCTGAGATGGTACCTGAATCGGATAGAACTGCCTTTGCGTTTTTCTGGAGGTGGATGTAATCATGGAAGCCGAGGGGTTTGAGGAACCGTATTAAAAAGTTGATTTGCTGATTTGTTGATTTGTTGAGGGACTCCAGTTTTTTTCGGGTGCGTGGATGAGTGCTGAAAATGATCGGGTATTGGTATTTTTCTGCGATCAGGTTCAGAGAATTGATCAGTCCGAAAAAGTTATTGTCGTTGTTGATATTTTCCTCCCTGTGTGCTGAAACTACAAAATAACTTTCTTTTTTTAGTGATAAGCGGGAAAGTACATCTGAAGCATCAATTTTATCCATATAAGCATGCAGTACTTCAAACATTGGACTACCTGTTTTGATAATCCTATCGGCTGGCAAGCCCTCTCTCAATAAATATTCTCTTGCAATTGAACTATATGTTAGATTTATATCGGATATGTGATCTACTATCTTTCGGTTTGTTTCTTCGGGTACTCTTTGGTCAAAGCAACGATTTCCTGCTTCCATGTGGAAGATGGGGATGTGGCGCTTCTTGGCTGGGATGGCACAGAGGCATGAGTTGGTATCTCCCAAAACCAGAAATGCATCGGGTTTGATTTCTTCCAGCAGTGGGTCGATGGCGACAATGATTAAGCCGATGGTTTCTGATGCGTTTTTGCCGGTGGCGTTGAGGAAGTGGTCGGGTTTGCGAATGCCGAGGTCTTCGTAGAAGATTCCGTTGAGTTCGTAGTCGTAGTTTTGGCCGGTGTGGACGGTTATGTGTTCAATGGTTTCTGATTCGTCCAGTTTGGCCATTACCCGCGAGAGGCGGATTATTTCGGGGCGGGTACCGACGACGGTCATTACTTTTAACTTCTTCATATTATTTGGTGTTTCACAGTGTGACCTATACTTTTTCGAAATAGGTATCCGGGTCCCCCGGGTTAAAGTGTTCGCTGATCCAGAAGATGGTGTAGAGTTCTTCGTCTCCTATGTTGGTTATATTATGCGTAAACCATATGGGCATATCCACAAATGAGGGTTTTTTACCATCCAGTTCAAAAGTGTAAACTTTATCGGTTCCTCTCTTTCTGAATTCTATGCGTGCTTTGCCTTTAATCACGGCAAAACGTTCTGCTTTGTGGGTGTGAAAGTGATTGCCGCGGGTGATGCCGGGGACAGTGGTTGAAAAACTTATTTGTCCGCTACTGTTAAGTTTTACGGTTTCAACAAAACTTCCCCTGTCGTCGGTATTAAGTTTGAGATGGAAGGGGAAAAAGTTTTCATGATCAAGATAGCATAATAATGTATTCCAGAGGTTTCTGTCGAAGGAATTATCCAGGTTTGGGATCATCCCTTTTTCAAAATAATCATCTCTGTATTGGGTCAATTTTTTTAATAATGCTGAAACCTTTATTTGGGAGGTATTTTGGATTTGTTTGGTTTCACAGAGTTTCACAGAGTTTTGCACGGTGTCATTCTGTGTTTTACTCTGTGTAACAAAGTGTAACTTAATCAAGTTAATTATTTCTTCCACCAACTCCGAAACATAGATAAGTTTTAAGTGTCCGTCTGCATCTGTCTTTGGTGTTTCACTATGCGTAAGCTGGTGGCAAAAGGTTGCGACAACAGAGTTGTAATAAGGATGTCCGAATGGTCCAAATACATTGGGGATGACAAGGCCTGAGAACCTGGCTTTATTTCTTTTTGCCCAATCCTCCAGTAACTCCCGGCCTTCTTTCTTTGATTTACCATAAAGATTATCTCTTTCTTCCTGGGTGGAGGAGGAGAATAATATATAGGGGGTAGAGTTTGTTTCTTGGCAGGCTGAAATGAGTTGTTTAACCAAACGAATATTGGTTTCATAGATTACATCCGGATCATTGTGCCGGTTCATGGCTGCAAGATGGACGATGGCATCGCAGTGCTGCACGAATTCATCAAGTTTTATTTTATCAGCAAAATAATCATCGGCGAAGGGAATCCGTTCCACATCCTTTTGAAATCCGAGATAATTGAAAAGATGTGTCCCAATAAATCCCGATTGTCCTGTTATACCAATTCTAATCATGTCTATTTAGATCTTCTATTTTATCTTGTTAATCTACGGTGCATAAACCGTTTCTAACGTCTCCCCAAGCACATCTTCTCTAATAAACCTTAGTTTCAGCAGAAGTTCTTTCGTTTCTTCAAGATTTAATCTTTTCGTGTTATGGGAAGTATATTCCTCAGCTTGAAAAATCTTAGATTCGCCCTCAGAGAAAAATTTATTATAGTTAAGGTCTCTTGTGTCAGCCGGAATTCTATAGTAGTTTTCAAGGTTTTCAGCTTTAGCCATTTCTTCTCTGTTAACTAAAGTTTCATAAATTTTTTCACCGTGCCTAATACCGATTACTCTAATTTCATTATTAGAATTATAGAGCTCCAGCAACGCTTTTGCCAAAATTTCAATAGTTGATGCTGGGGATTTTTGAACAAATATATCTCCGGTATTTCCATTTTCAAATGCGAAGAGCACAAGATCAACGGCGTCCTCAAGAGTCATCATATACCGCGTCATTTCCGGCTCAGTTATGGTTATAGGATTACCTGCTTTAATCTGTTCAACAAAAAGGGGAATAACACTTCCACGTGAGGCCATTACATTCCCGTATCTTGTCGCGCATAGAGTAATTCCGTTATGATTATTATCCCTTGATTTAGCTACCATTATCTTTTCCGAAAGCGCTTTTGACATTCCCATAGCATTTATAGGGTATACAGCCTTATCGGTGCTTAGCACAATTACCTTTTTTACATCAAATTCGATTGCAGAATCGATAACATTTTGGCAGCCTATAACATTTGTATTTACGGATTCTATCGGAAAAAATTCACACGAAGGCACCTGCTTAAGAGCCGCTGCGTGAAATATATAATCCACACCTTTCATTGCGTTATCTACAGACCTTTTGTCTCTAACATTCCCGATAAAATACTTAATCTTAGCGTTTTGATAGAACCGCCGCATATCATCCTGCTTTTTCTCATCGCGGCTGAAAATCCGGATTTCTTTTATCCCGGTATTAATAAATCTTCTCAGCACTGCGTTACCAAACGAACCTGTCCCGCCTGTAATTAATAACGTATCGTTATTCAACATTATTGTATCCCCAGATTTTAAAAGGTATTGTATCAAATTTAGTTGAAACATGGAAACTCATATTGATTTAAGTGTGTTTAATTTAAGTACATTTTTCAATGATAACCTCAAATCTTTCAGTTTTTTATCGTCATATTTTTATATCCCCTGATTTTTTTAATCGCATTTCAATATCTAAAAGAGCAGATGCAACCCAGCGATGGATTTGTCTACTGTTCTGCCATAGGGTAACCCTGCCGGTCAATCTGGCAATTTGACTGTTTAAAGATTCAATACAATTGGTTGTTCTTAAACTGTCCATTAATTCATCCGGTAATTCTAATTTCAGAACAGTAAGTGTTTCTTCCAATCCTTCCTTGAGTGAGCTTGCAGCAGATAGGTTTATTTGTTCACGTTCAGGAATAAGATTCGTCAGTTCTGTTTTGGTATTTTTGTACGATTCACTATTGTAGGCATTCTGTATCTTCTTCTTGTATTCCGGTTTCTTGTTTTTAGGTATTATTAATGTGTAAACTAATATTTTGTTTAGTTGATTCGAAAAGTTCAACCATCTGTGCCTGTGTCAACCAAACAGTTTCATCTTCGATACGGACGTCTATCTGAATATCAACATAATCATCTGATTTGTAAATGATTTTTTCGCTATGAGTCATTTATTTACGTGTTAAAGAATTGAAAACACCTTGCTGCTGGACATAATAAGATTTTGGATGTTGGATACTTCGGCTACGCTCAGTACAGGTTTTGGATTATTTTCATTCAACATTCAAAAAGAATTTCAAAAAATGCAGCTCTGGATTTGGAAGATAATATCTTTAACCCGTTGTGCTAGTTAGCGAGCGCATATTTCACATGGCAAATTGGTCTATCGTTCAAGAATTTGTTCAGATATTGTAAGATTGTGAAGCCTGTTATCTTTGAAATTAGTCTTGTTACGAATCCTTGAAACGTTTT
>JADHTG010000027.1 GCA_016776505.1 Bacteroidota bacterium | reverse complement strand
GCATTGATAACTGAACCGGCTAGAGTAATACCCGTACCGCCTGTATAGATTCCACCCACAATATCTGTCCCGATCTCCCATTGCGAGCTGATTCCGTTCCATTTTAAAATATCTCCATCGGATGGGGACAATGAACTGGAGACGGCCGTGTTATAAATCTGGTTTGCATTCCAAAGTGCACGGTTGCTATCTGCATGGAAAGTAAAACCACTGAGGGTCATACCTGCTCCGGCTGTATAGGTGTTAATTGTTGGTGTAGATGCCTCCCACTGACTGCTCGTTCCGTTCCAGGTTAACACCTGCCCGGAAGAAGGTGAGAGAGTGGAAGAAAGCGCAGTTCCATAAAGTTGATTTGCATTCCAAATAGGTGAATTGCTGTCTGCATTGATAATTGAACCGGCAATGCTAATGCCTGTTCCACCCGTATAAGTTGTACCGATATTATCTGTCCCGATCTCCCATTGTGAACTGGTTCCGTTCCATTTCAGAATTTGGCCATTAATGGAAGGGGCTGTAGAAGTCAGGCTTTGACCTTGCAAGCCAACCACAGTCGGGTTTGGATATGTTCCGGAAAGGTCACCGCCAGCTGCAGTAGAAGTAGTTATATCATCAGCACTATTGGTGTCACCTGTATTTGTAAAGGTTACATTGGATCCACTTTGGCTGATACTCATTCCTGCACCTGAAATAAAGGTGGTGGCACCCGTAATAGCAAAAGTTGCAGGTTTCCAGTTGCCGGCTGCAGAATCATATAAAAGAACCTGGTTATTACCTGGTATTGCAGAAGATACACCAAAGCTTTGTATTTTACGTGCATTCCAAAGTGCAAGGTCATTATTAGCGCTGAATACAGTTCCAGTTAAAGTCAGTCCAGTACCGGCTGAATAAGTGTTTACTCCATCAGCAGCTGTTTCCCATTGATTGCTTGTCCCATTCCATTTTAATACTTCCCCGGCGGCAGGAGTCAGTGTACCGGCAATTGCAGTTCCACTCAGTTGATTTGCATTCCACATGGAGGTAGTTGCATTTGCATCAATAGTAGTTCCTGTGATGGTTATCCCGGTTCCGGCAGTGTAGGTAAGACCTCCGTCAATAGAGGCTTCCCATTGATTGCTCGTTCCGTTCCATTTAAGTATTTCACCATCAGCGGGAGCGAGGGTGCTTGTGACAGCAGTCCCATATATTTGATTTGCATTCCATATAGCTCGGTTGCTGTCTGCATGGAAAGTTGCTCCAGAAAGAGTCAGTCCGCTTCCTGCATTGTAGGAAATACCCGTGTTATTATCAGTTCCTAATTCCCAGTTAGAGGTGGTAGTATTCCATTTTAAAACCTGTCCATCAATACTGGGAGCCACAGGAGTAATGGCTGATCCCTGCAACTGGTTAGCATTCCAGATGGGTGAATTCGAATCCGCATCAACGGTAGTACCTGTAATAGTAATGCCTGTTCCTCCATTTATGGATGTAGCGCCAGTGACATCATTTGAAAGAACCCAGGAGCTGGTTAAATTATTCCATTTCAGGATTTGACCATCAACTGGTACACCAGCTGATACAGAATTTCCCTGTATACCAACCACAGTTAAATTATCGTAGTTTCCACTTACATCTCCTCCTGCTGTTTGCCATGAAGCATTTCCCAGTGAGTCCGAAATTAATACTGCACCATTTACCGCTCCACTCTTCAATTGCATGCTATTCACCTGAATATTCAGAGCTTTCAGCGTGTCAAGGCTCATAACACTTGCTGTAGGATAGTTTTTTACTGAATCGGCATAGAGTGCGTAAGGAACTGAAAGAAACTTAGTGGTTCCCATATCCACCAGTCCGTTTCCAAAATCCACGCGAACGTCTAAATAATAATTTCCCGAACCCCAGCTTATTTGACTATAACTTGAAAGTAAACCATTTCCGGTTGTTACGCCTTTTCCAATAACCAGGTTAAACAAACCGTAATCATTTGTTGCTACATTATGTCCTTCCTGCCATTGAACAGGTCCGCTGGGAGAGCCAGAGCGAATAGATATTTCGACCACCAGGTTTTTGTTCACAATAGCGCTTCCTTTATCATCACGGGCAACCGCCTGATAATTGAACCCTTTGGGTATTGATTGAGCCAATACACCCAAAGACAAAACTGACAATACAAGTATTGCCATTATTTTTCGAAAAGTAGCATGCACTTTTAGTTTCATCGTATAATACTTTATATAATTATCTTAGTTTTATTACTTTAAAATCTGTGTATTGTTTTTGCGTTGTAGGGTTAAAAATTCGAATAAAATAAGCACCATGCCTCATTTCGGATAAATCAATAGAGATATTTTCTCCATTGCTTAATGCAAACCTATTATAAGGGGGATATACCTTTTGGCCATATAAATTATATATGTCAACCCGGCATTCTTGTTCGAACATTACACTGCGAATACTCACATTCACAATATCGCTGGTGGGATTGGGAAATAGATGGATACTGATTTCAGAATGAATATCATTACGAACAGACGTGAAATATAGGCTGGGTGGTTGATGAAAACCTTGTGTCAGGGTATAATTTCCATTGCTTTCGGTAGATACCACCAGTTCCCCCACCGTAAAAGCCATTCGTTTCCCTCCATTGGAAACATCTTTTCCAGCGGAGGCAATGACTACAGGTGCCAGTTCTTGAGCCTGTAGACAAAGTACTAAAAAAAACAGAAATCCAATTCCCAGGAGTTTTTTCATTTCACACTAATTATTTTTTCCATAAATAGATCCAGCCAAAAATACCATTGTCTTTTAGGGTAGTTTTCACGCGCAATGCATCATTGTAAGTTGGGTATTTACCCACATAAATGTAATAGAAGTCCCTGACCTCATTGAAAATCATTTTTACTTCAAGTCCTTTAATGCGCCATAATTCAATTGAACGTTCTGCGTTCTCAGGGATTTTAAAGGCTTCAACCACCACAAAGAATTGTCCTCCCACTTCCTGAAGCTGTTTTTCAATATCCAGAATTTCCTTATCTATTTCTTTCTTTTTGGCTGCTTTTTGCTCCTCTGTATAGTTCTTCAGCTTAGCCATCTCAAGTTCTGCATCACTCAGACGTTGCTGGAGTTGATCAATTTTAGCATTGGTTTTTGCTCTTTCAGCAGCAGAGACTTTCTTTTCCTCAGAAAGTTCATTTTCTAGCTCTTTGGAAATTCTTGAAAGCGAATCTGCTTTTTCTGAAAGCGCCAACTGGTTGGCTTTGAGCTTCTTGAGGCCACGACCGAGATATAATCCCAGCGCAAATTCATGAGTTCCATCTGACTGGCCAGTCATCCCTTTCCCTAAAAATTCATAGGTGTAATTCAAGGCCATTTTTTTATTGACATTAAATCCTGCGCTGAGCCCCATATTTCCTTCCCTTCGGTAAGATGCGCCCAACCAGACTTGTTCTTTGTATTTAAATAAGGAAGCAAATTCAAAATTCATAGGTGCGTACTCTGTGAAGCGAAAAATTCCAAATGGCTCTATTTTGAAGTCATCACTAACAGGAATATCAAAAGAAATATGACCTATATAATGTCTTCTCAACAAATATTCATCCACATTATTCTCCGCATTGAATTGACTTTTGTTGTTTAAAATATAAGGCACATTAAATCCCACATTAAATCCTTTAAAATTATATAATATCGATCCTCCAGCATTCAGTACTGTTTCGTTTTGTGTAACCCTGTTGTTCAAAACTGGATCAAGAGGATTGTCAATAACAACATCGGTAAGACTAATGCTATGTTCAAAAACCCGGCCTGTAAGACCAAATGAGAGGATATGTTCATCAGTCAGCTTGACCTGATACGAATAGGTAAGACCGGCATATAAACGCGTAAACATTCCCTCCTGGTCAGAAATGACTTCACCGCCAATAGCCACGTTATTTCCAAGACCTGAATAGGCTGAAAACATTTTGGTAATAGGTGTTCCTTCAATACCGACCCATTGATTGCGGTATCCGGCAAAAACATTGATCCCCGATTCGATGCCGGCATAGGAAGGATTAAGTGAGAATTTATTCAGCAGGTATTGATTATTCAGCGGTAACTTCTGTGCATAAACTGAAATGCTCATGCCCATTATTAAAGCGATCAGAATTCCGTACTTTTTCATATGTTTATACTTTTTTAATGATCAAATCTATCGAATGATATTTATGCTTCCTTTAAAAATTACATCTGTTTTGGTTCTTACAATATAATAATAAGTTCCTTCAGGCAATTTGTTTCCATTAAAGGTTGCATCCCAAGTGTTTTGATAATTGGTGTTGGTATAGATCACATCTCCCCAACGATTGTAAATACTCAGATCCACTGGTTCGTAATATGGAAGATCATAGATAATCCAAAGGTCATTGATATTATCTCCATTAGGTGTTAAGACTTCATTTACTTTGAAAGAAGTCACATTGATGACAGTGACCTGGGTTGAAGCTTCTGCAGAACAATTGTTTGTATCCACAACACGAACCATATAAACACCTTGAGTGGCAGCCGTAATAGCTGCAGTAGTTTGCCCTGATGACCAGAAAATGCTGTCGTATGGCCCTGGACCGGCTGTGATTGTAACACTTTGACCATCATAAATGGTGGTGTCTCCACTGAAAAGTAAGTTGAGAACAGGTTTCGGATGTATTGTTACACTTTTTGAAACAGTGTCGCGACAACCTTTGTTGGACAAGGTGATTAATCTTACGGCATAAGTGCCGGCAGTTGCGAAATAATGCGTATGATCATGTTTTATAATAGCATCAGTGCCATCTCCATAATCCCAAAGGAAATTGATCACGGTATCATTCAGAATGACAGTATTGTTTATGAATAATGTTGAATCTCCAAGACAGTTATTAGAGAAACTGAAATCAGCACTTGGCTGGAAATGGACAATTACCGGCTTAATGATGTAATCGAAACATCCTTTATTTGTGATCACCAGGTGACCTACCAAGTTGGTGCCTGCAACGGCAAAAATGTTAGTTGCATTGGCATTGCTGTCATCGGGTATGCTATCATTATTGAAATCCCAATAATACTTTATGATGGTGTCATTCATTAATATGGATTGATCAAATAATGATGTCGATGCTCCTTGGCAGGCTTCATTAAATGAAAAGTCAACAATGGGCATTTCATTCACTGTCACATTTTTGTAGAGTGTATCTATAGATGTGGATGTAGTGACCATCATTCCAACGCTATATGTGCCATATGCGGGGAATAAATAGTTGACTACTCCACCACTTGCATCGGTAAACACATTATCATTATCAAAATCCCAGTCGACTGAAAGGATGGGACTTCCACTAATGGTTGTATCCGCAAAAGTCATGGAATCTCCATCACAGACTTCTACGCTGACAAATCCTAAAGTAAGAGGTGAATTCACATACATATTTTGACTGATGGAATCCATACATCCATCTCCTGTGCTCGCCACTAATTTGACGGAATAAGTTCCAATTCCTGCATAGGTATGTGTTGGATCTGTCATCGATGAGGTGTCCCCATCCCCAAAATACCAGGAATAGCTTAAAACTCCAGGGGGTGTTAATGTAGTTGTATTGGTGAATATAAATATATTCCCAGAAATTTCCTGTGTTGAGTCATTTACAGTAAATCCGACCACAGGATCAGTATAAGTGGTCATATTATATGAAATTGAATCTGAATCAGTTGTGGTAATTAGTCTCATGCCAACACTATACACTCCGGCTGTGGTAAAACTATAATAAGCAGTATCTCCAATCGTATCAGCCAGACCATCATTATCAAAGTCCCATTCAATGGAAACCACCGGAGAGCAGGAGATTGAATTGTCGGTAAACATGAATGAATTACCTGCCAGGCACTGGGCCGTATCGTTCGTGTTAAAACGTGCAACAGAATTTGCATACACATAAGCAATTCGGGTGATAGAATCAGAGCAACCACTGTCTGAAACAGCAATTAGTTTTACATCGTAATTGCCACTTGAAATGTAGTTATGACTGGCATCCATGGAAGTCGAGGTGTCTCCATCTCCAAAGTCCCAGTTATAGGTCAGGGTCCAGGGTGGTAGAATACTGGAAGCATTCGTCATATAGAAAGTGTCAGAAGTACATCCTGCGCTATCAGCAAAATTGAAATCAACAAAAGGTTGCTGGAATATGGTTGCATCCATAGTCACAGAATCAATACATCCCATATCTGAAGTAGCCACCAGTTTTACAGGATATACTGCGATTGCTGGATAGCTGTGTGCAGGAGGATTAAGGGCTGTAGAAGTGTCGCCATCCCCATAATTCCATAAATAGGTCATGCTGCCTGGACCTCCCAAAACTGTTGTATTGTTAAAGGTGAAACTATTTCCACTCAGGCATTGTCCCGCATCAGATGTAAAGGTGAACGATGAAGCAGGTGTAGCATACACGTACATAGTTTTGAAAATTGAATCTACAGCACCCAATGTAGTAGTTACTTTTATACCTATCTGATAAGTACCCGGTGTAGTGAATACATGGCTTAAGGGACTTTGATTTACTGAATCGCCAAAAATGCTATCCCCGTTCAAATCCCAGGAAAAATTCAATACAGGATCGCACATAAGTGAGTTATCAGTAAAAACAAATGTATTTCCCAGGAGGCACTGTGTACTGTCATTTGCTACAAAATCCACAATGGATGTCGTTAAAACCTCGATATTTTTGGAAACAGAGTCAACACAGCCGAAATCGGAAGTGGCAACCAGTTTCACAGTAAATATTCCGGCAGTGAAGTAAATGCAGTTCGTATCAGTTGCAGTGTTGGATGTTGCTCCGTTTCCCAGATCCCAAAAATAGTTCATCGTACCAGATGAAAGGCTGGATGAATTGGTGTAGGTAAAGAAGTTACTCGACAAACATTGTTTTGGAAAATCAATGTTAAAATCTGCAACAGGATTCGGATTAGTTACAACACTTAGGTAAACAACATTTGTGTCTACGTTTGTAATCACTTGTAATCCAACATTGTAGGCTTGAAACACAGGAAACAACCATTTTACAACCATACCCGTGTCATCAGTAAATAATCCATTACTGTCAATATCCCAATTGAGCTGGAGTATTGTATTTGTGCTGCTTGAGGTGCTTGTCAGGGTGGTTGAATCACCAAAACAGACAGGTGTAAACGTAAAATCAGCTGTTGTTTGTGCGCCTGCACTTAGTGCATAAAAGCCAGCAATAATTAATGCAAGTACTAACTTTCTCATGAAATGTATTTTTAATTTGATACCTTTAGAAGTAGCTAAGTTACCAGGGGTTATTAAAACCATTTTATAAACTATTAAGTAAAATTCTTTTTAATCAAAATAGCTTAACTAACGCAAGTTACTAAGAAATACGCAAATATGTTTAATTCTCATTTTATAATGAATTTAATTCATTCACAAAAGGTGAATAAGTTTAAAATAATTAAATGACATTAAGAAAAGGTTTTGAAAAATCAGGATTGCTTTTTAACTAATTTTAAGCTTTCAAAGAACCTGGCCCAGACATACAGTTTGATATTGTTTTCAGGTGGCACAACACTTTTATTTAAAAACAAGATCAATGCGGGGCTTAAGCGCAAAAGGGCGAATAACCGAAGGTGTAAATTGAAGTCCATCCCTGTTTTTTGGATTAATTCCTCTACCTGGGATGAATATTTCAGGACTTCCAGATCGTTTATAAGGTATTCAACCTCAGGGGCCTCAAAATCCTCAATATAAGCAAATGAGTATTCAAAAAGGTCAAATAAAAGAGGATGTGCCAGTTCGGCATTTTCCCACTTTAATAGATGTATTTTTTCTTTGGAGTAGCCGATAAAAGCAGGCGTCAGATCATAGTTAACTACAGAAGCCGGGATTTTTTGATGGATGTTCATGCTGTTCATGATAAGCACCAGCTCCTGATAGACCCTGACATAATTAATAATGCTTAATCCCCGGGGGAATTTCTTCTTTTCAATAACAGATTTTAAGTGTTCAAGTATTTCATTAATCCTGGTTTTTTTTAAAAGGCTTTTTATCTCAAGGCTTTGATGTCCCAGGTTGATATATTCAAATACAGCATGTATAAATTTTTTATTAATGAGTTTTTGAATTCCAAAATAATCTAATTGCCGGAAAGTGGAATTGAATTGCAGCAAAAATCCGTCTGGATGTTCACTGGATACAGGCAATTCCAATTGATTGAATTTGTTTTTATTTAATAGTTGTAAAATCCGATGTTCATTGCTAAGTCGTTTTCTTCCCTCTGTACTAAATCCTCTTTTTGCGGAAAAGATCCACCTGTTTGTTTGAAAGAAACGAGCATGAACCAGGCCGCTACTGAATGCAGGCCTGATGTTTACAGAAAAACTATCAAAGGGATGATCCGCAAGAAATGAAAAAAGGTATCTTTCTTTTAGCAACACCTGTATTTTGCCTTTTGCCACACTTCCTGTAAAGCCTAGTTTGAGGCGCAGAAAATGGAAAACATAGGGAATTACAGCAAAAAAATTATTTACATCCACCAGGCTTTTAGAATGGTCCGTATCTGCCATGAAATCAGCCTTTTTATGATGTTCTGATAAGATCCATTTAATCCGGTCATTTCCGTCTGTGTGATAATGGAGAAGGGTATGGAAATAATCCGTTGAGGTTTCCAGGTTCCTGTTAAATGAAATGAGTCCTTCAATTTTAGAAAAATCGAGCGGGAAGCTAAATGTATTTGCACCTGAAAGGTTGATCAGGAAATAGGATTTGTTCAATTTGGCCAGTTTGTTTACTTCATTTCGTTGTCTCACGAAATGCAAACTGCTTTTTAAGTTGGGTATGCATTTTTTTCCAGGATCCAACACATACACATCGGCTTGTTTGGCAAATACAAAGCAGCTAATCACGTATAGATCGCTCTCAAGTAAATTCATAGGCTGGTTAAACGTAACAAAAATAGAATCATGCAATAAACCATGCAAGTACATGGCAAATGAATAAACGAAATTATAATCGAAATAATTGTTGAGAATTAAAAATTAGTCTATTTTTGCACCTCTAATAAAAACGCTTACAGGCAGCAAAAATATATTGGTCCGGTAGTTCAGTTGGTTAGAATACATGCCTGTCACGCATGGGGTCGCGGGTTCGAGTCCCGTCCGGACCGCTTAAAGCTCTGAGAAATCAGGGCTTCTTCTTTTTCATGTCATTATTAATAAAAAAGATAAGTTTTAAGGGTTTTTTGTGCAATTAAATTTTCATTTTATAGTCAGAATGTATCCTTTCCCTCTATTAGTTATATACACCCACATTATTCACTCGTAATTTTTGAATATTTTAATCCATTTTGTGCGCTGCAAACAGGGCAGTTAGAAGGGGATGTTTTTTGTTTGGCAATTCTCAATGTGTTGTCCACTAATTCATCCCAATCAGGTACATCATCATTCAGGATGCTGATCTCTTCCCGGATAGCCTGCAAGAAACTACTTGTAAAAAATCCACCATTTACCCCATTGCTCCAGGAGTATTCACCGGGACTGGCAGCCGTAGCAATTAAACTTCCCGAATAGTCAAAAAACAATTTTGAAAGATATTGTTTGTTGTAGTTTCGGTTTGATTTTGTTGCCAGGAAACTGGAATTAGTTGTTTGTTTTATTCCAACTTCCGAATTACAGCAGTCTCCTAATATGAAAGTCAATCGGGCCCCTTTTGCAATGAATGCATTGTAAATGGCTGAAAGACTTAATGAAGTTTCTGTATTCAGGTCCTGGTAATTATTATTTCTCAGATCTAATTGAGGATAATAATCATCCTGGTCATTCCATCGAAATCCATGTCCCGAATATATAAAAAACACGATATCCTCAGAATTTGGAATAATAGACTGCATCGTTTTTATGAGATTTTTTTTAGAAAATTCTTTACCTGAAATGATGTATTTCTTCAAATCAATATTCAGTGCTCCTGCAATGCCTTCAAATTCACTTAATATATTGTATTTATCAATTTCACAGCTTTTGCCAATATCCCCAATTGAAGTATTAGCCACCATGAATAAATGTATTACAGGCTGGATGTCGTAATTCGTAATGATGGTATCCTCTTCGGGCTTATTAAATACTTTTATGAAACTTAAATAATCCGGATCATCTTCAGCATAGAATCCCCTCAGGTATTGCTCTGACAATTCGCTAAGATCCAGCTCATCAAAATATTCAACTTCATATATATTTTCTATGTTAAAATCCGGATCTGTTGTATAATAAGGCTTTTCAGTCGTTTCAGAACGGTCCCAAATCCAGACAAAATGCTCCGGTTCGTAGGTGTAACCAAAGCTATCAGTTATATAAAAGGGGTTCATTCCCAAAAGGAATAAATAGTTGACTCCATCTTCTTCAGCTGTTATCGATTCATATTCCACATGAACTACATGGTAGTGCCCCTCCAGGTCAAAAGCAATCCTCATATAGCAGTTATTCTCGCTGTAATAGACCATAAAACCAGTGTAGAAATTACCGGATTCGTCCAGGAACTTGGTTTCATAAAAAGTCTGGGAATATGCACTTAGAATGCCTGCTTGAAACAGAAATAAAAATATCAGATTCTTCATATTAGATGCAAATCAAAATTTAAACGCATGTATGAGCATTGCTAGCGAATGTATAAATTCAACTCGAACTTTATATTGTCAGCATAAAAGAAACCTGATTGCAGGTATGACCTTTTAAAGAAAATGAGGCTTTCCTTAAGTCTTGATCATGTTTCTATTGGTGAACATATTCCAGGTACAGGCTAATATCCATATCCCAAAGGTAACTTTTCACATTAATGGTATCCGGGAAATGATTATTGCTCTCGTATGGTTTAAATTTTATCGTGGTCTGAATTTTCTGATCGTTTGTTCCCTGCTCTGAATCATCATCCCATAGCTCCAGAGTATAATATAAGTCCGGATTAAGCGAAGGCTTTTGAGCAGGCAATGGAATCATGCTGTATATATTGCCATCCACTGCATTAATTATGGTTTTATGGAATCTATAAATTAAGCTGGTGCCCTGCATCACTTTAATATACATGTCCGGTCCATCATGCGTATCCCAGGAATTTCCTCCATTGGTGGCAGGATATTCATTGATCTCAAACTTTTTAATCAGAATTTCTTGTGGCGTTACCTGCAGCTCACAGCTGGTGCCGGTGTAACCCTCCGGACAAATACAAAAACCATCCACACAATTACCCCCGTTCAAACATGTTACCCCTTCACATGGGTCGGCGTTATTTCCATCTTTACAGTTTTGGAATGTTAAAAAGATCAATCCAGAGACTATGATTAATAAAAGGATAAATTTCCACTTCATTTTGTTATTTTTAATTTGGTTAATTGCTATGAAAATGCAATTTACACTTTTTCGATGAATTGAGATTAAAATGTATATACAAAGCCAAGCCCTTCATTGGTGGGTCCGAAATAGTAGGTTTTATCGGTGAGTTTATCACCTGCTTTTTTTAACTTCAGAATTCCTAAAACTGCAAGTCCGACTCCGGCTGTTGTCAATGCAATTCCGGCTGTGCTTATTTGTCCGTGGTTACGGGGTGGATTCTTGCTGGATTCTGCCCAGCTCCACAATGTGATACCGCTTATTCCTAAAATAGCTCCCCCCACAAAAAACAAGGTTGATTTTTGCATTTCAATTCGCGCAGGAATACTTTTATCCACTTTGATCTCCATAAATTTTTCGCTGATAAACTTGTTATCAGTCTCAAGAACCAACACATCATCAAAAGGAATGCTGTAGTTATCAATCTGACCCCTTTCATCTTCTATTTTATAATAGATGACATCCTTGCTAATCTGTTTAACTGTACACATGATAACCCGGTCATTTGAGAGAGTTAATTTGTCAAGATTTTGAGCACTTATTGAAATGTACAGAGAAGTGATCAATAGAACCAATAGAATTTTTTTCATTATTTTCCTATGAGTGGATTTAATATAAAAGGCTAATTTACAAAATCTACCGTTTTATTACCTCATAAAAAACCATTCATCAGCTGATGATAGTTTTTCATCAAAATAATAGCCTGCTATGTTAAAAAGTTTTAATTCCTCAGGACTGCTTATTCGATTTTCAATTATATAGCGAGTCATCAGGCCTCTGGCTTTTTTTGCATTGAAGCTGAGGAACATGAGTTTTCCATTTCGAAATTCTCTGAAATGGGGTGTAATGACCTTTGCTTTGATTTTCTTAAAATCAATCGAAAGGGCATATTCTTTGGAAGCCAGGTTGATCAAAACAGAAGAATTGCCTGTATTAAAATGTTTATTAATTTCTTTTGTGATCTTATTTCCCCAAAATGAATACAAATTGTTTCCTTTCGCATGTGCAAGCTGAATACCCATTTCTAAGCGGTAAGCTTGAATTAAATCCAATGGTTTGAGCAAGCCATAAAGTCCGGATAATATCCTGAGATGGTCATTTGCAAAATAGATGTCTTCATCTTTCAGTTCGGATGCTTTAAGCGTTTGGTATACATCTCCACTAAAAAGAAAAATTGCTTGTTTTGCATTTTCTGTCGTAAAAGGAATTTTGAATTGCTTATAGCGAATGACATTTAGTTCAGCTAATTTAGGACTGATTTCCATTAAGCTGATGATGTCCTGAACGTTCAGTTTTTTAAGGATATTGATTAATTTTTTTGCATCACGATAAAACAGAGGTATAGAAAAAGGGGTGACCATCCTGCCTGATTTTTCGTTTAGATTTTTTGAAGGAGAAATAATAACTAACATGTCGTCAAATTAGGATAAAAAAAAGTCCGACTATTTGAACACAAATTTATGGGCTAAACAGGAATGTAAAAAATATATAAATGTGTACTGAGAGTTCTCAATCCTGATTTCCGGCTTCAACATATTGTGAGTGAGAAGATTCTATAAATCAGTATAGAATAAAGTTTTCGTGAAAAAAAAATATTTTTCTGTTAATGGTTTTTATAATTAATCTATTTTTGCAGCTCGAACTAATTGTTTAACAAGTAAAAAGAGAATATTGTGATAAAAACTGACGTTGTTTCTCAAATCTCCAAGAAAACTGGATTAGAAAAAAGAGACGTTAAAGAAGTTGTTGAAGTCTTTTTTGATATCGTAAAGGATTCACTCATACAAGGTGAAAACGTCTATTTCAGAGGATTCGGTAGCTTCACTCTTAAGAAAAGAGCCCAGAAGATAGGAAGAAATATTACTAAAAACACTTCCATTGTTGTGCCTGCGCATTTCATACCTTATTTCAAGCCTTCCAAATCATTTGCTTCTAAAGTAAAAGAAAATGTTAAAGCCTAATCAGGTTTTAGCAATTTGAATAAAAAATAAGAATGGATTAGTTTCAAATTAATTGGAACTAATCTTTTTATGGTTAAATGGTAGGATGGGATAGTAACGTGATCAATCCAATCATGTGGTATGAGTAGCTTTCTACCTTTGATTCATAAAAATATGATTAAATAATATAAAATATATGCCAAGCGGTAAAAAGAGGAAAAGACATAAGATTGCCACTCATAAGAGAAAGAAGAGGCTTAGGAAAAACAGACATAAGAAGAGGAAATAATCTGAATTTTCTTTTTTCTTTAACGGGCAATCCTTTTCAGGATTGATGAACTGCTAAGCGCACAGGAGGAAATCATTGAAACGAAATTTAATTATCCAGTCTTCTAAACAAGGACTGGACATTGCTTTATTAGAGGATGATAAGTTAGTCGAATTTCATCAGGATGTTGCAAGTAAGGAATATCTTGTTGGAGATATTTATCTTGGGAAAATTAAAAAAATACTCCCTGGATTAAATGCGGCTTTTGTTGATATAGGCTACAGTAAAAATGCTTTTCTTCACTATCACGACCTGGGCCCGGATATTCGTAATTTCAATTCTTTTACAAATAAGGTGCTTCGTGGAGGTGATCAGTATCCTGAAATTTCCACATTCAAAAAATTTCAGCAGATATCCAAAGGAGGGGAAATAGGAAAAGCCCTGGAAACTGACCATCTGATCATGGTTCAGGTGATAAAAGAACCTATTTCAACGAAAGGTCATCGGATCAGCTCACAAATTACCCTGGCCGGTAGATATATTGTATTAATTCCATTTTCGGAAGGAGTTTCCGTATCAAAACGCATACGCGACAGAAAGGAAAGGAAGCGCCTGACTGATATTTTTATGGAAATTAAATCTCCCAATTTTGGAGTAATAGTCAGGACTGCCGCGGAGAATAAAGATGGGCATTTGCTGGAAAAGGATTTCAATTCCATTATAGTCAGATGGAAAGAAATAATGAAGAACCTGTCCGAGAAAAAAACCAAATTATTGGGTGAATACAACAAGGCTACTTCTATTTTGAGAGATATGCTGAATGATTCATTTGATTCAATCGTGGTAAATGATAAAACATCCTTTAATGAGTTAAGTGAGTATCTTGAAAAAATATTTCCCGAACAGCGAAAGATCCTGAGATTTCATGGAGGAAGCAGAGACTTGTTTGAAAGCTACCGCATCGACAGACAAATAAAGTCTCTTTTTGGTAAGATTATTAATTTTGGCAAAGGCGCTTACCTGGTGATCGAGCATACAGAAGCGATGACAGTAATTGATGTGAATAGCGGAAGTAAAGCAAACCGGGAGGGAGAACGGGAAGAAAATGTATTGAGCATTAATATTGATGCTGCAGAAGAAATTGCAAGACAACTGAGGCTACGGGATATAGGCGGACTGATTGTCGTTGATTTTATTGATATGCGTTCATATGAAAACCAGAAGATTCTTTTTGAAAAGATGAAAGTGGCCATGCGCAAGGATAAAACTCAAAATGCCTGTCTTCCGATAAGCAAGTTTGGCTTAATGGAAATTACACGTCAGCGGGTAAAACCTGCTCTTGAATTATCCATTACAGAAACTTGTCCGGTCTGTCGTGGTTCGGGTGAAGTCAAGCCCACCATACTTGTTGTGGATGATATTGAGCATAGCCTGAACTTTATTCACAGTGAACTAAAGGTCAAGCAAATCACAATCAAAGTGCATCCTTTTATCAGTCCCTTTCTCAGGGCAGGTATCATTCCTCAAACTATTAAATGGATGTTCAAATACAAGATGTGGATTCGAATCAAAGCTTCGCAGGCATTGCATTTAATTGACTATAAAATCCTGGATAACAAAGGAAAAGACCTTGAAGAGTTTTAAATCGACAAGGTCTTTGAGCGGTTATTTCTATTGATGTAATTAGTCTTGTTTAACACCTAATTCTTCCCTGATTAATTCAGACAATTCATTATCTACCAGGATTCGTCCACAATTTTCACAAACAATGATTTTTAAATGCAAACGAACATCCAATTGTCTTTGTGGTGGTATTTGACTAAAGCAACCACCGCATGCATCTCTAGCAATGGGCACAACTGAAAGGTTGTTCTGATAAGTTACCCTGATTTTATTATATGCTTTTAAAAGCCTTTCTTCAATTTGTTGCTCTGCAGCTTCACGGAGCTTTAAAATATCATTTTCCTCGATTTCAGTTTCACCAATTATGTCTTTAAGCTCTTTCTCTTTATCAACCAGGTCTAGTTTTTTTTCTTTCAATTCTGCAGAAGCTTCATCTGATTGCTTTTGCCTTTCTTCTATTTGAGAAGTTATTTCTTTGATCTTTTTCTCTGTCGCCATGATCTCTAGTTTCTGCAGCTCCATTTCTTTGGAGATGGCCACATACTCCCTGTTGTTTTTCACATGCATTTGCTGTGATTCATATTTTAAGATTAAGGCATTGGATTCTGCTATTCTTGCTTTGAAACTCTCAATGGATTCTCTTAATTCATCTATCTGGCTGGTTGAATTCTCAATTCTGGTTTCCAAACCAATTATTTCATCCTCAAGATCATGAACCTCAATAGGCAACTCTCCCCTGACATTTCTCAAATTGTCCAGGCGAGTATCAATGAGTTGAAGATGATATAGTGCTCTTAATTGTTTTTCAATTGCTGGGATCTTTTCCATTAGAAATAATTAATAGGATTCGTATTTACCTTTGTTTTTGAGATCGCAAAGGTACTAAAATTTTTAGTTAACAAATCGTGCAGGATATCAATGATAAATTGCTCACTTTCAAAGTGCCCAACATCAGAAATCAACAGTTTAAAATCAGCATCAAAAAAATCATGATATGTAAAGTCAGCACTTACAAAAGCATCTGCCTTCTGAAAAATAGCATCTTTCAATAAGAAACTTCCGGATCCTCCACAGAGGGCAACATCAGAGATCTTTTTCTTTAAAAAAGGACTATGCCGTATTAATGGGGTGTTCAATGTGTCCTTCAGCATTGCCAGGAATTCCTTTTCTTTCATTTCTGTCGGTAGCTTTCCAATTATTCCTGCTCCTGCTTTTGGGTATGTATTATCCAATAAGTACACATCAAAAGCGACTTCCTCATAAGGATGAGCTTTCAGCATGGCCTCAATTACTGCTTTTTTTAGATGGAATGGGACCACCATTTCAATTTTTACTTCTTTCTGTACATTGACATTGCCTTTATTTCCAACAAAAGGCTGAGCCCCTTCAAGGCCCCTATAAGTTCCATAACCATCGTAATTAAAGGAGCAATTATCATAATTTCCAATATATCCGCCTCCTGCTTTGAACATTGCATTCCTTACTTTTCCAGGTACATATTGGCCATTTGAGAGCTTTATGTCGGGGCAAAAGACAGTTATTTTATACAATACATTCCCCAATGGCTTTAAAATCCGAATTTCCGATAAACCTAATAAACCGGCTAAATGGGTATTAATGCCAAACCACATATTATCCAGGTTGGTATGTACTCCATAAATGGCAATGTCATATTTTATCGCCTGTATCAGGATTCGCTCTGTGAAATTGGATCCCTGCAGTTTTTTCAGTGGCTTGAACAGTACAGGATGATGAGAAACAATGAAATTTTGCCCCTGTTTGATGGATTCATTTATGACCTCTTCTGTTACATCCAGGCAAATGTTTATTCCCTTTACTTCAGCTTCATCATTTCCACATATCAAGCCTGAATTATCATAATCTTCCTGATAAATGGAAGGGAAAAGTTCTTCTATTTTAGCAATGATCTCTTTGGTTTTCATGTGGAATTTTTAATTCAATTGAACGTACATATTTGTTTTCAAAATTAAAACAATTGAGAGTAAAAAATTATTTTCTCCATATTCAATAAACAGGCGATTTTAACGATCAGAAATATGTCATCTTGATTTGTTCCATCATGAAGAGATGAAGTAGGTGTATAACTAACAAAGGAACAACTCCCCGAAGTGCCTTTAGCAATATGTATTCTTGTTGAGATTATAAAATCAGGATCAAAGACAAATTCCCGGTTGAATAAACTTTTCTGACTACTTCAGCAAAATTAAAATTGCTGCGTACTTTTGCATGAGTTGATTTTATCCGGACTTATCAAATGCAAATAATCCGAATCATATTGTTGTCTCCCATATCCATATTATATGGAATCATCATGTTTAGCCGAAATCTGCTGTTTGACTGGAGCATATTAAAATCAGCATCTTTCGGCAAACCCATTATAAGCGTTGGAAATCTTTCAGTTGGAGGAAGTGGCAAAACACCAATGGTCATGTACTTGGTCGACTATTTATTAAGCAAAAATAAGCAGGTGGCTGTCTTAAGCAGGGGTTATAAGCGAAAATCAAAAGGATATAAATTAGTAGAAATGGAGGGTCATCCGGAAGAGTTCAGTGATGAAGCGATGATGATCCAAAACAAATTTCCAAAATGCAAAGTGGCAGTAGCAGAAAATCGCGTTGATGGGATTCAGCAATTGATGAATACTTTTCCAGAACTGGACGTCATTCTTTTGGATGATGCATTTCAGCATCGCTTTGTCAGGGCAAAGTGCAATATTTTACTAAGCGATTATTATAAGCCGTTCTGGAAAGATTTTGTGCTTCCTTCCGGTTATTTAAGAGAAAGTCGTGCGGCATGCAGGCGTGCAGATATGGTTGTAGTATCAAAAACTCCTGCGAACATCACCGCTGAATCCATCGAATCATGCAAAAGGGTGATAATAGTGAAATATAATAAACCACTCTATTTTACAAGTATTGAGTATAGCTCATTGAGATCAGCAAAAGGTCAGTTATTGGGAATGGATGAATTAGGAGATTATTCTATCTTGCTTTTCACAGGAATTGGCAATTCGAATCCACTTACAGAATATATTGAAACAAAAGCGGGAAAAGTAGTCAGTTTAAAATTTCCTGATCACCATTGGTACAGCAAAAAGGATTTTTCAAAAATTGAAATGGAATTTAATAAGCTGGCAGTAAGCAGGAAATTGATACTCACTACTGAAAAAGATTTTAGCCGGATCAGGAATAGCTGGATTGAGAACTTGTTCATTGACTTACCTTTGTATTTTATTTCCATTCAGATGAAGTTCATTGACCGGCACTCTGAGAGTCAGTTTAAACAGAAAATAGATGATTATGTTAAATAAGATTCAGGATTCAGCAGACTTTATAAGATCCCAAATCGATTTTAAACCACAATTTGGAATAATCCTTGGGACAGGATTAGGCGGATTGGTGAAAGATATGGATATTGAATTCACACTCAATTACGATAAGATCCCAAACTTTCCTGTTTCAACAGTAGAAAGTCATGCCGGCCGCCTGGTATTTGGAGTATTGGGGAACAAAAAAGTGCTTGCCATGCAAGGACGTTTCCATTATTATGAGGGTTATTCTTTCCAGGAAATCACCTTTCCTGTTCGCGTGCTGAAGTTATTGGGCATTGAGAAACTTTTTGTTTCGAATGCTTGTGGATCAGTTAATCCGGAAATGAAAACCTGTGATTTGATGATCATAAAAGATCACATTAATTTGTTGGGTGGTAATCCTTTGAGAGGAAAGAATATAGATGAACTGGGGCCCAGATTCCCTGATATGGCTGAACCCTATGACAGGGAAATAATAAAAAAAGCCTTTGAAATTGTAGATCACAATGATTTTGGAGAAATTAAAGTGCATAGCGGTGTGTATGCCAGTGTTCAGGGACCCAACCTGGAAACCCAGGCTGAGTATAAATATATGCGAATCATTGGTGCAGATGTTGTAGGAATGTCTACTATTCCGGAAGTTCTGGTAGCCAGGCATATGGGAATTCCCTGTTTTGCGATCTCTGTAATTACAGATGAAGGATTTCATGATGAGTTGGAGGAAGTTTCTGTAGAAGATGTGATTGCTGCAGCCAACAAATCAGAACCCTATATGACAAAAATCATAAAAGAATTAATTGCAGGAATGTATTAAATTTCCCAAAGCAGGGGATCTATGATCAGAGCCAAAGTCATTACACTATTTTTTATGCTGATGTTTTTTTCGGCAGGCCTTTTCGCACAAAATAAAGATAGTGTGCAAATTAAAACCTATTACTCAACCCACGAACTGATGGATATCAATGCGGATTCATCTATCAGTGTTGATTCCTCCCTGGATTTATTGCATGAATATAATCCGGGTTTTACTTTTAATCATTTTGGTGTAAACACGGGAATATTTGGAAGTCCTTACAGAAATGTGCTGTTCGAACTGCAAGATAAAACGGGATTTAATCCCGGATTAAATTCCCATAACATATATCTTCAAACTACTGATAGGGTGAAATTCTTTGATACCTATACTCCCTATTCAGAAATATTTTATGTTCAGGGGGGAAATGAACTTCAAAAGCTAAAGGCCTTGCATACTCGTAATATTACTCCCTTTTGGAATGTAACGATCCAATATTCAACAAATAATTCTTCCCAGTTTTATGGCAATCAGACAGACTTGTTAAAAAATAAAATCAAAAACCTTGGTTTCACCAGTAGTTTCAAATCAAAAAATGGTAATTATAAACTATTCGCCTCTTTCATTAACAATAAACTATTTGCCTCGGATAATGGTGGAATTGATGATACGGCATATCATAATTATAGTTTAGGAGATAAATTTTATGCAAATGTTTATCTTGAAGAAGTCCGCACAGAATACCTGGAAAAACAACTATTCGTCAAGCAGTCATTAAAAATTGCCAAAGCAATTCCGGATTCGCTACGAAAAACACAAAAACCCGGTGGATTCTTCTTACTTCATACTTTTCAGTACCAGAAAACAGACGTGTACTATCATGATGATGACATCAATGTAAATTATTTTAAGTCTATCTACCTGAACAATGAATTATCAGATGATTCAATCGTTTACAGTTTATGGCAAAATGAGTTTCATTTATTGGCACAATCATCCAAGCAGCCACTGGACAAATTTCAGCTGGGAGCCAGGCATGTGAGCGCGAGGATTTTTCAAAATGGCCATGACAGTGCAATCGTGTATTTTACCGGTTTAGTGGATGCACGTAAAAATCTATTGGGTGGGCAGCTGGTTTTGAAGGCAGAATATGTGCTGAGTGGTTCCATCGCAAAGGACTATTCAATGAAATTCAATTTCAAAAGGAGGATAAAAAAAACAGCGAATTGGTTTACAGGAGCAATATTTAATCGAAATGCTCCGGCTTATATCATGACACTGGCCAGGACAAACCATTTGCAATGGCAAAATAATTTTAATCCGACTATTGCCAATTCAGCGTTTACTGGTTATGAAAATCACCGTTTTAAATTTAAATCCAGCTTGTCTTACAGCTTAATTTCTAACTTAATTTATTTGAACGAAGAGGTAAATCCGCTGCAATTGAATTCATCTTTATCTGTTATCGTATTTCAATTGAAGAAAAATTTCAAGGCCGGACATTTTCATTTTAATAATCATCTGGCTTTGCAATATTCCAGCAATGATAGTGCTTTGGCTCTTCCCCTTTGGGCATTTAATCATTTGACCTATTTTGAAGGGGATGTATTTAAAGGAAATATGGCAATTCAAATAGGCTTCAGTGTTCGGATGATGGAAACTTATTATGCGGATGGTATGTATGCCCCTTTTAGTCTTTTCTACCGCCAGCAAACTACTCAAATCCAGGCCTATCCATTAGTTGACGTATTTGTAAATGCAAGGGTAAAACGTGCTAAAGGATTTGTAAAATATGAGCATGTAAATTACGGCTTTCCTCAAGGGGATTACTTTATAGTGAACGGATATCCTTACAAGCAAAGATCTTTTGTTTTTGGCATAGTCTGGTTGTTTTTTGATTAAATACTGACTTTACTTTTTTGTGTTTTTGGATATTAAATTAAATCTATTAAATACTTTTAAAAATGGATCTCATGAAAAACTGGATTATTGTAATAACGAGTGTATTCTTTTTGTTGTCCTGTGGGAGACAAACAGAAAAAGTCGGTTCAGACGGTTATTATGAACAAATGAATGTGGAAATAGTTGAAGAAGCCGCTTCAGAAAGTGAATATTATGACGAGTCAGCATTTACGGAATACGATGCGGATGTGCCGGAAACTGAACAAAGGCAAACTGAGGATGTTAAAATACCTGATAAAATCATCTGGGAAGCTTCAATAATCATGGAAGTCACTGATTATAAGAAAAGTCTTCCTGAAATCAGGCAAATGGTGAAAACAAATAAAGGATATATTTCCTACGAATATGAGTCTAAAACGAATTATAAAGTAAGCAATGAAATCACAATACGCATTCCAAATGAACGATTTGACAACATATTGGAAGGACTGGATGGAATGGCCAGGAAAGTGGACAGCAAACGCGTTTCAGCCCAGGATGTGAGTGAAGAATACGTGGACATTGAGACCCGCCTAAAGACTAAAAAAGAAGTAGAGAAGCGCTATATTGAGTTATTGAAAAAGGCGCATAAAATTGAAGATATTTTAGCTATAGAAGAAAAAATCAGGATCATCAGGGAAGAAATTGAAGCCAAAGAGGGTCGGTTGAAATACCTCAACGACAGGATCTCTTTTTCAACAATAAGCCTTGAAGTTTACCAGACCCTGGATTATACTTATATTCCCGAATCAACACCCGGATTTGGCGGACGTTTACTAAAAGCCCTCGATAGCGGATGGAAAGGTCTGCTTGATTTTGTGCTTGGATTAATCTATATCTGGCCCTACCTGATAATTGTCGCAGGATTGATATTTCTTTTTAGACGCTACTGGAAAAAAAGGAAATTGAAGAAAAAGTAAATCCAATAGTTCCCGATTAAATTATCCTTCGAAAGCTGTTTTTTATAGAAAAAAATTTAACTTCCTTTTTTGTTCCTGTTTTGTATTTTAAACATTATAAAAGCTTTGATATGAAAAAATTAACGCTATTGTTTGCTCTTTCCATTCTGATTGTGTCATGTGCAAAAAAACAAAAAGATGATTCCACTATTTCTTTTAATAAAGAACAAGCCGTTGAAATGGCAACAGATTCCCTGTTCGAAAAATACGGGGAATCGGTAAAGGAAAGGATAGATAAAGGAGTTTTCCAGGCAGCAACCTTATGGACTGAAGCAGATGGAAGCGAGGATGATTTTGTTGCCTTTTGTCAAGCACAATTCATAGCTGAAAAAGATGCATTAAAAATCTTTTTTGAAAAAGTATCACGAAATTTTGAGATTCTGAATGGCAACTTCAATAAAATTAATGTCGACTTAAAACTTCCGGTGCACAAAGCCGGAGATGAGCTTACCCCTATTGATCAAATGTTTGGTGCCTATAGTGTTTCCTCACATCTGATAGAAGATTTATTTAACAATAAAATCGCCTTTGCCATCCTATTGAATTTTCCGTTTTATACCCTGGAGGAAAAAACCAAACTGGGACCTGAATGGACTAGATTGGAATGGGCTTATGCACGCATGGGTGATTTATTTACATCCCGCATTCCTGCTGAATTAATTCAGAATTTTGCACAAGTTTTGGCCCAGGCGGATGCCTATATTTCAGAATACAATATTTACATGGGTTATTTACTGGATGCGAAGGGAAACACACTTTTTCCTGAGAATATGAAATTGATATCACATTGGGGTTTACGTGATGAGTTAAAATCTCATTATGGAAAAGATGCCGTTGATAAACAACAAATGGTTTATGAAGTGATGAAAAGAATCATCAATCAAAGTATTCCCCAGGAAGTAATCAACTCCAATAAATACCACTGGGATCCTGTTGATAATAAAGTATTGAAGGATGGAAAGGAAGTCCCCTTCAAGAAAGAGGACAATGTACGTTACCAGTGGCTTTTAGACAATTTCCTGGCACAAAAAGCAATGGATGAATACAATCCAAGCTATCCAAATTATATCCAAAGAAGTTTTGACGAGGGGCGTGAAATGTCACAGCAGGATGTAGAAAAACTATTTATTGACCTGTGTTCTGCCGATCAGGTAAAGCAAGTTGCAGCCTTCATCTCAAAACGATTGGGTCGTCCCTTAGAGCCATTTGATATTTGGTATGATGGCTTTAAATCACGAAGCAGTTTTACCAATGAGTATTTGGATGATCTTGTAAAAGGGAAGTATCCTTCAAAAGATGCTTTTGAAGAAGGATTGCCAGTTATTTTAACCCAACTTGGATTCAGTCCTGAATTGTCTGAGTTTATTCCATCAAAAATTATTGTCGATGCATCCCGTGGTGCCGGACACGCATGGGGTGCTGAAATGAAATCTGACAAAGCTCGACTCAGAACCCGTGTCGGTGAAGACGGCATGGACTATAAAGGCTACAACATTGCAGTGCACGAATTCGGACATAATGTGGAGCAAACAATCAGTTTACATGAGATCGATTATTACCTGCTGCGTGGAGTTCCCAGTACTGCTTTTACAGAAGCATTGGCCTTTATTTTTCAAAAACGAGATCTGGAATTATTGGGATTGAAAGATGATAACCCGGATAAGATGTATCTTGATGATTTAGATCTTTTCTGGTCGACTTTTGAGATTATGGGAGTTTCTTTGGTGGATATGAATGTGTGGAAGTGGCTTTATGCTCATCCTGATGCGACAGCAGCTGAATTGAAAGAAGCTGTTATTGATATTGCCATTGAAGTGTGGAACAGCTATTTTGCCGAAGCATTTGGTATTAAAGACCAGCCTATTTTAGCTATTTATTCTCACATGATAGACTATCCATTATACCTGGCAGCCTATCCGATCGGTCATGTCATCGACTTCCAGGTAGAGAAGCAATTGTCCGAAAACAATTTTGCAGATGAAGTGCTAAGGATGTATTCTTATGGACGGATAATCCCTCAACTCTGGATGAAAAATGCAGTGGGTAGGGAGATTTCAAGTGTGCCGATGTTGGAAGCGGTGAATGAAGCCTTGTTGAATTTAACAAATTAAGGATGAATATCTGTGCTCCATGTTCTGCGAAGTCTTCCGGAGGATGACTTAGCGGATACAATAAAACAAAGACTTCAGTCTTTGATGTCCTGAAATAATTATGATTTTAAAGAAAGCCACCTGTTTTTTTCTAACGATGCTCCGTGCATGCACTTGGTCGTTTCAGTACACTGGATGGCAGGAGATGGAACCCCTCAAACAAACGAAAGAAATGATTTGATAAGCAGAATAAGCTTAATATTCAAAATAGTAGCTATTTAACAGTTTAATCATATGATAATAATTCAATTAATTTTGTAGCAAATGACAGTTTTTCAGGCAAATTACAATTCCGCTCTCGGCCATATTCAGCTGACAGCCAGTGAAATAGGCTTACAGTCACTTTGTTTTGTTGATGAAGAAGTCAATTCAGCAAATTCAAATTCAATTCTTGAAGAATCGATCAGGCAATTAGATGCATATTTTAAACGAGAACTCAAATCATTTAACATTCCTTTAGACCATAAAGGAACGGAATTTCAATTGAAAGTATGGAACAAATTACTGGATATTTCATTTGGAAAAACAATGACTTATGTTGAATTGGCCATGCAGGTAGCTACAAATAAGCATACAAGAGCAGTCGGACTGGCCAACGGAGCAAATCCGGTAAACATTATCATTCCCTGTCATCGGGTAATTGGCAGGAATGGTAAACTCAGGGGTTATGGTGGAGGCATTGATAAAAAAGAATGGTTGCTTGATTTTGAGTCTGAATCAAGGCAACTAAGCCTGTTTGAATGAATGTGTGGATATCTTGATTATTAGAATTGTGATTTAATAAGTAGAATGGCTACTTTTATAGACTAAAAGAGGATTATGTCAAAAGGCAATGTACGATATACGTTCTGGCACTGGTTCGGTATGATAGCAGCTTTTACACTGCTGATTTGGCTCTCCATTTTTGGCTACAATTATTTGGAATCTAGCAGAGGGCCGAAATTAGTTGTAAAGGGTGAATATCATAATTTTACGGTGCTGCCTTATCTCGATTATTACATGAAAAACAAAGAGATGGTCTTTCACCAGGACACACTTGCACAAATGGTTGATGAGGATAATAGAAAAATGGCCAAGCAAATATTTGACTATACATTCTACTCCTTTTCAAAATCCTATTCTGATTATTTGAAAAAATATAAAACACTTTGGATTTTTGAATTAAGTAACCATGGCAGTGAAGTGGTTTCTGATATCTATTTAGAATTGCCAAATAAGGGGAAATATTTGCTCAACATGACGGGACTTGAAAGTCAGTTCGCAGATTTTAACCACAGAATTAAGATAGGCGATATGATGATAAGGGATAACGCTACTGTTTTTGTATGGACTGAGGAATCACTGGATGATTACAGTGCATATCATGGCGATATGACAAAAGTCACCACCCAGAACGGAGTGATGGATATCATTTATCCTGTCAGAACAACCGGTATCATGGCATGGAATATTCAAAAAGATAATTATCCTCTGATTCTTGCTATAGCAGCTTTATTCATCACGATCATGATTTTGGTCATAGTATTTTACAATCTGGGCTTAAAACACAGCGTTTCAGAAAATTAGCCAATTATCCCCTTTCTTTCAAATTGCTTAATTTTACTGCTTAATAAATTACCCTAATAGCTGTAAAATAGATTTATTGTGCTGGATGTATTAGAACGATTCAAAAAAAAGTATGCTTATCTTGAAGAATTTGGATTAAAGTTTCACGGTCTGCAAGAAATCAATTCGGAAAAAAGAACTACTGTCATCAGTATAAGTAAACCGCTTATTTTTGATTCCAGGCTGATCCCGGATAAATTTGAAGGTCTTCGTATTAAGAGGACGATTCATGGGAAGTTGCCTAAGGAATTTAAAGTACGAAAACCAGACAATGATGGCAATATGCTGGATTATGTGTGGGCACCTGAACGTTTTGAATTATTTATTGACAGGAATATGAATGAAATCAGGGAGAAACTCGAGCAACCTGAAATGACACGGGAAGACATCCTGGATGCTCTTTGTTTTGGTGATTTTGAAGCCCATAAAATGAAATGTGAACGTTTAATCATGTTGGGGAAAATACCCGCTTACGTTAAACCAGAGAATTATTAGGATTTAATTTTTAGTATATGTCAATCAAAAGAGTACTTTCAGGTATTCAACCCACCAGCGATATACACATAGGCAACTATTTCGGGGCAGTTGCGAATTGGGTAAAACTCCAGGAACAATATGAATGCTTTTATTGTGTAGTGGATCTTCATGCTATGTCGATGCCCTATAAACCAGGGGATCTGAAGCAAAACACACTCAATATGTTTTCTTCCTTACTTGCATGTGGTATTGATCCCAACAAATCGGTGCTTTTTGTACAGTCTATGGTGCCTGAGCATAGCGAGTTAAACTGGATCCTGAATTGTGTTACTTCTTATGGCGAATTAAGCCGTATGACCCAATTTAAAGACAAAACGACCTTGCTGCATGAAAAATCCAAAGATCATTTTGTTTCTGCTGCTCTATTTACTTATCCGATTTTGCAGGCATCCGATATTTTAATTTACAAAGCTGATTTTGTACCTGTTGGTAAAGACCAGGAACAACACCTTGAATTCGCCAGGAACATTTCCGCCCGTTTTAATAAGCAGTTCGGGGAATATTTTAAACCTCCACAAGCCCTGTTTACAAAAATACCCAAGTTGATGTCCCTGGCTGATCCTGAGAAAAAAATGAGCAAGAGTTTAGGTCCTAAGCATTTTGTGGGTTTATTTGATGAGGAGAAAGTAATTCGAAAAAAAGTAAGTAGCGCTGTGACTGATACAGGTGGAATAGCTTCTTCAGAAATGAGCCCGGGCGTGAGGAATTTATTTGAGATTTTGCATGCTTGCAAAAAAATGAATGATTTTGATAGTCTTAAAAAAGATTATGAGAATGGATCATTGAGCTACAAATTATTGAAAGATACAGTCAGTGATGCTTTGGTTGAATTGACTTCCGGATTAAAAAAGAGGAAAGCAAAGCTGGATGAAAATCCTGATCAGTTGAATCAAATCCTTGCCGAAGGAACAGAAAAAGCACGAACACTTGCTTCCAATACGATTAAGGAGGTAAAAAAGCTAACTGGATTATTGGTTTAAAATCATTTTTATGTGAAAGGAATTCATTGCCAACGAACTTCAATTTTGAAGAACTGAATGTGAATTATGTATTGAATGGACAATAAATCAGCCATTTTCAAGAATTCTGAATCTCGTGCTGTATGTATAAAGAATATTTTAAGGCATTTTTAGAAGAAAACAAAAGCAAACAGCTTTTTGAATTACATAGCCCTTTTTACGGATTGGATACAGCCAAAAATGCGGAATTTGAATACTGGAATGAAATCGCAAAAGAGGATGGTGAAAGGAAGGAACATTTTTATCAGCATGAAATTCCAAAAGTAAAACAATATATTGCCCGAATTTTGGGTATTAATCATCCTGAACAAATTGTTTTTGCCCCGGCTATCCATGATATTATCAAGCACTTTATCAGCAACTTTGATCGGTCCGCAAATATAAATATACTGACAACAGACAGTAAGTCATTTGATTTCACAATGCAAATGCTGGGATCAGCTGGTCTGGATCAAATGACTGTTTATCAAGTCCCAGTTGATCCGATTGATACTTTTGAAGAAAGATTTATTGAGGAAGCCAAATCAAATAAATTTAACCTGATTTTTTTTAGCCAGGTATTCTTCAATTCAGCTATTCCTGTCAGAAACCCGGAGAGAATTATTAATGCGGTCAATGATACAGACGCCATTATTGTTATGGATGGCTCTCATGCTTTTCTTTCCATTTCGTTTGATTTGCGATCTGTTCAGAATAAGCTGTTTTTCATGGCGACTATCCCTGCTTTTACACAGGAGGGAAAAGGTGCTTGTTTCCTGTACAGACCAAAAAATAAAAAGTGGAGTGAATTTATGGCTACAGACGTGGATTATAGTTCATTGTATGCTTTTATGAAAGTATTTGAATTGCTCGAAAAAGTGGAATTAAGCCAGGATAAAATACATGCTTATATTCAAAAAATGCAATCATCATTCCTGGAAGAAATTGCGAAATATGATCATCCGCTAATTAATGAAAATAATCTGGTGAAGCATGATTTGAAAAGGCATGGTCATTTCTTAACTTTCAAACTGGATAATGCAGAACAAGTTGAAAAAATGGCTCAGCTTCTGAAAGAGCATGAAATAATTACAGATTACAGCGGAGATCGCCTGCATTTTGCTTTTGCGCTTTATCATGATGGAAATTTTGACCTAAGTGTTTTAAATACACGAAGGGCTTATTTTTTTGATGAATTGATTTTCTGAATTTTTAAGAAATAAAATGGATTTCAAAGCATTATTCTTCGATAGCTCCAGGTTAGTTGCTGATCATGCTGTTTCTGTTATAAGCAAGGATCCAGTAAAAATTGAAGCCTTATTCTGGTTTATACTGGAGAACCATCACCAGTATTCAGCGCGTGCGGCCCGCGTATTCGACCTCTTGAATGAGAAATACCCCGAAAGGATCAGGCCTTATCTGGAGGAGATTATAAAAAATCTTTCTATCAAAAATACAAGTGTTTTAAGAGCTTTTTTGCGAATATTATTTGCCCATGTTCCTGAATTAAATGAAGCTCAATTTGGCATGCTCATGAACCTTTGTTTTAATATGCTGGCAAATCCGAAATTAGAGGTGTCTCACAGGGTGTATAGCATGCATATATTATATGAGATGTATAAAATAGAACCTCTTATTAAAGATGAATTGAGAATAACCATAGAAGAAAATTTAGAATTTGGGAGCCAGGGAGTTAAAAATGTTGGAAAGAAAATATTGAAAAAACTCAAATAATTTTGAAGGAGATAAAAACATATACTGCATTAGGAATCATGTCAGGTACATCCCTGGATGGCCTTGACCTGGCATTGTGCAGATTTAAGCTGGAAAATGAAAGGTGGTCTTTTGAAATCCTGAAAGCGCAAACCTTTGACTTTGATTCGGTATGGAAGCAAAAGTTGGAGGAAGCATACAGACTATCTTCTTTTGACCTCATTCGATTGGATAAAAATTTTGGATTTTTTATAGGGAAGAAAGTCAATGCATTTTTAACAGGGATACCATATGCTCCTGATTTGATTGCTTCTCACGGGCACACTGTTTTTCATCAACCAGAGAAAGGCATTACATTGCAAATTGGTAGCGGGGAAGTAATTGCTGCAACAAGCGGTATGCAAACCATATCGGATTTTCGTTCATTGGATGTAGCCCTTGGGGGTCAGGGTGCACCATTGGTTCCTGTAGGAGATGAATTCCTTTTTGCTGATTATGATTATTGCCTGAACCTGGGTGGTTTTTCAAATATTTCTTTTAAAGAAAATGAGCTCAGATTAGCTTATGATATTTGCCCGGTGAATATTGCTTTGAACAAATTGTATCCTCCATTTGACCAGGATGGAAATATAGGCCGATCCGGAAATCTGAATAAAAAACTGCTGTATGATTTGAACAGACTTCCCTATTATTCTTTGCCCTATCCAAAATCTTTGGGAAGGGAATGGTTCGAAAAAGAGTTTATGGCTGTTCTTCTCCACCTGGATATTTCAATTGAAGATAAGCTGAGAACACTTTACGAGCATATTGCCATGAAGATTAAATCAGCTGTTCCTGACAGGCCTGATAATTCATTATTCATAACAGGAGGAGGTGCATATAATTCCTTTCTAATGGAACTTATTCAGGAGAAGATCAAAGGAGAGATTATCATTCCCGGGAAGGATATCCTGGAGTTTAAGGAAGCTGTGATTTTCGCTTTTTTAGGTGTACTCAGATCAAGAAATGAGATCAATTGCCTGGCATCTGTAACCGGTGCCACAAGGGATAGTTGCTGTGGAGTCATCCATCATTCAAAATAGCTCATTTAGCGATTGAAATATGTTACATAATTTAAAGAATTGACTTTACTATTTATGATAATGATGGATTTCTTAAATCTTCGTGAATCCCCGCCTGATTTCGGGCAGGTTCATTAACTTCGTTAGTCTTCGTGTTATAATAAAAAGTTACACGAAGCTGCACGAACCTGCCAGCCGTCAGGCAGGGATTTTCACGAAGTCACACGAAGACAGTACATGAAATAAATATGAATAAAGAAAAAGGTCTAAAAAGTAATAATAATAATTTCAACCGCTAAACGGATTCATAATAATGTTTTCTTACTGATGAGGAATAAACCCATAAAAGTTACTACGCCATTAAGGATAAGTAGTTCATATCCAAATTGATAGCCCCCAAACCATTGGGGAGCATTCAGACTGATGAAGTAGCAAATTAATGGGGAGATTAGCGTAATTAGAGTAACTATGAAGCTATTTGGTAATTTTCGTTTGGTCAGCATCCCAAATGAAAAAAGACCCAGAAGCGGCCCGTATGTATATCCTGCAACTACAAAAATAGTATCGATAACTGCCGAATTATTGAGTACTTTAAAACCTAGAATTACAAATAAAAGCAAAATGGAGTAGCCAATATGAACTCTTTTCCTGATCCGTTCTTTTTTGTTTTCATCAGGATATTTTGAAACATTCAGAATATCCACACTGAAGGAAGTGGTAAGCGCTGTTAAAGCTGAATCTGCACTGGAATATGCAGCAGCAACTATTCCGATTATAAAGAACAGACCTAAAACCGGGCTTAAAAATCCACCGGTTGCAATAAGTGGGAAAATTTGATCACTATCTGCAGGCAATGAAATTCCATTTTTTGAAGCAAACAGGATTAATAGGGCCCCTAATCCGAGGAATAACAGATTTACAGGTACTAGTATGACGCTAAACCAGAACATATTCTTTTTCGCATCTTCAATATTTTTACAACTGAGGTTTTTTTGCATCATGTCCTGGTCCAGGCCTGTCATGGCAATGGCAATAAAAGCCCCACCCAGAAAATGTTTCCAAAAGAAATTTTTATCCTGCCAGTTGTTGAAGAAAAATACACGGGAATATTCCGAATCAGCAATTGCAACAAACAAATTCTTAAAGTCCAGTTCCAGGTTTTTTGAAATGAGGATGACTGAAATTACCACAGCCGATAGCATAAATAAAGTCTGCAAAGTGTCAGTCCAGATAATGGTTTTTATTCCGCCCCTGTTGGTATATAAATAAATTAAAAGAATTGTAATAATCACGGTTACCGCAAATGGAACATGCCATGCATCCAAAACAGTTAGCTGTATGACACTGGCAACAATAAAAAGCCTGGCTGCTGCACCAAAAGTGCGTGAAGCAAGAAAAAATAAAACACCGGTTTTATGAGCCCATGTACCAAATCGCTGTTGCAGATAGGTGTAGATTGATGTTAGATTCAGCTTGTAATACAGGGGCATTAATATAGTGCCAATTACCAAATAGCCAACCAGGTAACCCAGTACCACCTGCAAATATGAAAACTGGCTAAGTCCTACCCAGCCAGGTACTGAAATAAAAGTAACACCCGAAAGAGAAGCGCCAATCATCCCAAATGCAACTATATACCAGGGCGATCTTTTATTCCCCAGGAAAAAGGATTCGTTATCCGCATTCCGTCCTGTAAACCAGGAAATGCTAAGTAGAACCAGGAAGTAGAGACTGATTATAATGAGGACGGAAACAGGGGACATGATGTATTTATTAAGACTTTTCTTTTTTAATTCAATATCAAAAATAGTTTTATTAAATGGGAGATAAAATCAAAATAGTTCACATTCAGTTTTTTGTTTCCTAATTTGTCTTTCACTATATTTCGTATTTTTGAATATGGAAATCAATTCACAACGAAAAATTAATAGGATGAAAACAAAAATTGGATGTTTAATTATTAGTGTTTGTGTGTTAACAAGCCTTTTTTTCAGTGCCTGCCAGGATCCGGAGTCTTCTGCTTCAGTCGATCAGGATCGGATCTATGTAATCTATGAGTTATTCTATAATCAGAATACAGATATTACAAAAGGCCGTGCTACATTTCGCTTTGGCAATGCAATTGGAACTCCCTTATTTTTGGCAACCGGGAGCGAAGTAAGCTGTGACGGGGAACTCATGTCAAAATTCCTGGATGCCGTTACTATTTATGTAGTGGATTTTGCAGGGAAAAAGGACAGTGCTACTTTCAAATGGATAGATACGGATGGGAAAGAATTCTTTAACACCGTACACATGACTGAAATTGATTATGTTGACTCAATAACTGCTATTCCGAATGATGCAGCTTTTGAATTTTTCTGGGATGGAGATGCATTGGTAGATGGTGAAAATGTGGTCTTATTGATTGATGCTGTTGGAAATGCAAGTCAACTATTCAATGAAACAAAAACGGGATCGAATAGTATTATTCTTTCCAAGGCGCAACTGGAAAAGCTCCCGGAAGGAGATGCTACATTGTATATGGATAAAAAGCATACAGTTGACCTGCAGGAAGCAACAAGTGCAGGCGGGACTATATTCAGTACTTACAGGCCAACAAATAAGGTGGTCGAAATACAATAATAGCCCGTTTATTTCCTAAAAATTGCTTTGGTCGTCAGGATGCTGTGTTCCTGATGGGCTTTAACGATATATAAGCCATCACTCAAATCAATATCCGCATTCCAGGTAAAAGGTGGATCATACAAGCTATTAATCAGTTCTCCGCAAAGATTATATATTTCAACGCGCTCAGTATTTTGGGGTGCAAGAATCCGGCATGATTTGCTGAATGGATTGGGATATACGGAAACGGAAGCATCAGCAGTTTCCTCATCAATTTCATTCCAGACGGCATCACTGATCAATTCAACTGTTGCGTCAAGTTGCTGGTAGTTCGTAACAGCTTCTTCATTGGAGAAAACGATATACCATTTTCCGGATGATGGAAGCGGGAGGTAAAGGTTTCCACTGTTAAAAAATTTAACCGGGAAATAATAATCAAACAGATTGCCTGCTTTGTATTTATCATAATTTGCCTGGTCACAAATGAAAAATGAGACCGAGCCATCCTCAGGGGTTTTAAATGCGAAAGTACTATTCTGGACATCTTCAATATTTTGTCCTGCGATGATTCCCTGGGAAGTGAAATTTACATGAACTCCAAATGGTGCTGATTTTGGCAGATCAATTCGATTCCCCATTTTTAATGCAGGCATACTGCCACTGGTAAATTGAGCTGTCACAGAATATGTCTGTCCATCCAATGCAATTGATGATGTATTTATGATATTAGCCTGTGTTGAACTCGGAATATAGCCAAAGTCCTTGTGGTAGATTTGATATCCATATTTTTTTCCTGCTCCGACATGAATGTTCACACTACCTGTATGATCTGTCCATGCAAAGCCTACATTATCGACCCAGCCCGAACTGTAAGGCCCGGGACTGCACCAGAATTCAACTTTTGCCCCGTCCACTGGATCTCCGTTCTGATCTGTAACCTGGACTTTCAATGTACAGATTTTATCATTATAATAAGATGAAACAATACCAGGATAGCCATCTGCCCTGGTCGTATGGGCAATTGAAGTTGTCCATCCGTAACTGCCTCCTTTCATCATGTTGGTCATACCGGCAAATGCAGGATTGATGACCTCGCTGAATCCACCCCTGAAAAACTCATAATGATGCCAATCCTCATCCCAGATCATTCCGTATGCATGATCTTCTCCATGCACTCCAATATGAACAATTGGAATTAAGGCTGTTCGACAGGCAGCAGCTACAAGTAAAGCGTCTTCATGGCAATTGCCATTGTGTTCGTTGATGATCTGGTTGGGTTCAAAAGGCCTGTTTCCTGCTGCATCAATAGGCAGTGATCGCGATGCCCAGTTGCCCAGCATATCCAAAGCATGATTTGAAGGATTAAAAGGACGCTTAAATGTAAAATATTTTTTCACCCTGTCCCATAAATACTCCGGTTGTTGCATGAGAGCACCAAAACGCTGAATGGTATCAATACTTCCTTTTGATGTTGTAATATTCACATCGGTATAATCATAAGAAGGATGTGGATTTGACCAGAGATATTCTCTCCAGAAATAACCATAGGTACGGAATTGCGTACTCGATGTGCGGTCCTCTTTATACACCCCTTCCCGGTCAATTTTAGGCATGACCACATACCAGTAATACTTTTCTTTAGGTATTTCTGACCAGATAAAATCAGAACCATCCTTTATTTTATATTCTGTGCTCGTGTAATAATCACCTGAAGCAAAAGAACCATGCTCAACCAATCTCACATATTTTAAGGAATCAACCACATCATAAATATGTTGAGCATTTTCATGGAGCAAACCCATGGTGCTTCTGAATCGTGAGTCTTTCAGGCTTTCAGTGGACAGGTGGGCTATCTGAAATGCGACTTCATCTACAATTTCCTGTGGAGCACTTAAAATTTGATTGGCAAAATTTCCTTCCAGCTTAAAAACACTTAATTTTCTGAATTGCCGATGCAAATCATCTTTCAGCCAATTGGGAACCCGGTTTATAGCTGTTTGACAAAGCGGGTTTAGGCTATAGTTTGGTGTTATGAATTGTATTTCCTCTGCATCCACATTGACCATAAATGCTGCGTATTCATTCGGAAAAAGAATTTCTTTCCCGGATAAAACCTGAATGACATCATTTGATAATTGGATATCCTGGTGAATCTGAGTGGAATTGAAATCCTGGAATGGTAAAGTCTCAGCGAGATTGATCACTCCATTATTAATATCCTCACTCAAATAAACAATCCCTTTCTCAGGAATTGTCTTCATAATCAGGTTTTGAGCAAAAGCTTCTGGGAAACACACAAGAAAACAGAAACTAAAGCCAAATATATATTTCATCATAGCTTAGACATTTTAATAGTCAAATATACTAAAAACAGGGCTATGCTTAAATGAATATTCCAGACTTTTATTTTTTAAGCGTGTTTATCATCAGGCTGCTGAGTTCGAATAGTAAATGGGCACCCAGTTTTGCTTCCCAGTAATTGTTTTCTTTTCTGGGCCTGATACCACTCAGGTCGAATCCAATTATTTTTTTCCCACTTTGTTGTATTTCAGAGAACAAAAATGAAATCTCCTCGAAGGAAAAACCGGAAGGTTGGGGAAAACCTACATTGGGCATTATTTCAGCTTGCATGATAGCTGCATCAAAACTGATATACACATTTTTTGGCAATGGACTGATTATTTCACTAATCATCATTTTAAGAGTATTGCCCCTGAAATGCTTTTCCTTTATATATTTGTCAGAAAAGAGTTTGATCAATTGGTAATTCTTTTCGATCACATGCTGTTCTGAATAGAGAATTTCGCGACAACCGGCTAAAACCAGCTTTTTTACCTGGCTGAGTTTTAACGCATAATGCATGCTTGAAAAATCTGAAAACTCCAGGCCCTCATAAGTACTTAGTAAATCGGCATGAGCGTCCAGGTGCAATATCCCAAAATGGTCGTATTTGCGGGAGAGGGAAGTAAGAAAACCGGAGGATATGGCCTGTCCTCCTCCTAACAAACCTACCAACTTATTATCTTTTAAATATTCAGATGAAATTTGTTCAACCCATTCATTTAAGAGCCGGCTGGTGAGGTTGATGTTTTTGCAGTCTTTACTTTGTTCAGCTCTTTTTGCATCCGTCATTTTCTTGCTATGTCTTTTATGAATCCGGTTCCTTATTTTGCGAAGCTGGTAACTGCTTTCTTTCCATTTAAGGGGAATATTATGCATATAAATTCCTGCTTTCCAGGCATCTTCAAGCTTTTCCTGGTATAAACTGATACTTTTTGATGCTTGAAAGATAGCATCCGGTGCATCAGCTGCTCCGTCATGTGGAGCTGTAACATCCCATGGAACAGGGATAATGACAGCTTCTGATTCCTCCAGGTCAAAAGGCAAACCGAAAATACCTTCTGAAAGGATACTCTGTTTGTCAGCATCAAAATTAATGAGTTTGCTTTCCCTGGTTTTCTTTCTTTTGGCTGGGCCTGCTGTCATGCGGTTCCTGACTGGAATAGTTGAGCAATGATCGTAATTACAGTAGATTTTGCAAAAAGGAGTTATACACAGGTATGCAGAGCATAAATTCCAAGTCTCAAGGACCAAGATCCAAATTCCAATGTATCATTCGCTCTTGTTGGTGTTGTCACCAATAAGCAGCAATATTCAAATTTCTTTTATATCTACTCAGAATTCAGTTTATCAAGTGTTTTAAGAATAATAGCACAACTCTCCTCAATTTCTTCATTAGTTATGGTAAGGGGAGGAAGAATACTAAATGAATGATCATTGAACAAGAACCAATAGGTAATGATCCCGTTGGGTATCACAAGTTCAACAAATTTTTTAGTGATTCCGGTATTTCCTAAATCAACTGACAATAGAAAACCTGTTCCACAGATATCATTGATCAATGGATGCACCAATAATTGTCTGAATAACTGACTTTTGGCTTCAATCTCCTTGATATAATTCTCTGTGTAAAGAACGTCCAATGTGGCCAACGCTGTTGCACAAACAAGGGGATGCCCTCCAAAGGTTGAAGCATGACCCAACAATGGATGTCCGTTATCAAGGGAATTCATGATTTCTCTCGAAGAAATAAAAGCTCCTATTGGTAATCCTCCTCCTAAACTTTTTGCCAAACATAAAATATCCGGAATTACTCCAAATGTTTCAAAGGCGAATAATTTCCCGGTTCTGCCTAAAGCTGTCTGAATTTCATCAAAAATCAACAGCGCACCTGTTTCATCGCATCTTTGACGAACTTTATCCAGGAATTTATTTTCCGGCATGATCATGCCGGAAGCTGTTTGTATGGGCTCCATGATAACACAAGCCGTTTGATGGTTTATCTCACCAAGCTGTTCCGGATTATTGAATTCAATTTGTTTCTGCAAGGGAGCTAAAGGCCGAAAAGGGTTTTTAAATTTTTCCTCACCCAGCAGGCTTAAGGTTGCCTGTGTACTTCCGTGATATGAACCTTTGAAAGAAATTACCTGGTGTTTTTTGGTGTGCAGTTTTACCAGTTTTAGGGCCCCTTCAATGGCTTCACTTCCTGAATTGACAAAATATGATGTGCTTAATGTTTCAGGTAAAAGCGCAGCCAGCTTTTCAGCCAGATGAACAGTTTCTTTTTGAACAAATTCTCCATAAACCATGAGGTAAATGTATTTGTCAAGCTGTTTCTGAATTACTTCAATGACCTTAGGATGTCTGTGCCCCAGGTTATTTACAGCAACTCCTGAAATAAGGTCTGTATACTTTTTCCCGTTTTTATCATAAAGATATATTCCTTCTGCTTTTTCAATTTCCAGCTGAATGGCATTGAACTTGGTAGTTTGAGCTAAATTGTATTTAAAGGCAGGAAAAAGATCTTTCATGTGCTAAGCTGATTGTTGAGACAAATTTAGCAGATTTAAAACGAGAATCGGTGTTGATTTTAAAATCAGTAACTGGACTGATTCATTATGAACTCTGGACCTGTCCGTAGTCCCCATGCCACAATGCCAGGCTACAGACTACGGATAGGGTTGTGAACTCTGGACCTGTCCGTAGTCCCCAAGCCACGATGCCGGGCTACAGACTACGGATAGGGTTGTTGGCTGCAAAGCCGGGCTACAGACTACGGATAGGGTTGTGTGAATTTCCTAAGCCCAATAACACTGTCCTTAGTCTGTTGAAATGGGTTTGAGCGTTGGGGACTAAGGACAAGACACAAAAACCATTCTCCCAATGAATGCAATACGATTTGTAAATTATTCGCGTTTTAATAGTATGCTTAAAAATCTCATTAAAACGATTTCCATTATCCTGTTGTTAGCTTCTTGTTCTTCCCAGGATGAAGTAGTTGTTGCCATTCAACCTTTTACGGGATTTCTAACCGAGCTGACAGATTCTGTCGAAAATGCAATACAAAGATTCTATGGCTTTCAAACGATATGCATGCAGCCTGTACCCATCCCTGAAAGTTATTTCGTCAATATAAAATCACCCCGCTACCGGGCTGATTCCCTGATCCGTTACCTGAAAAAAACAAAACCCAAAGGTGTAGATTTTGTGACCGGTCTTTGTATGCAGGATATTTCTACCACAAAAAGAGATAAATTCAGGAGAATTAAAAAACCGGAAAGTAAATACAGGGACTGGGGTATTTTTGGTTTGGGATACAGACCCGGACCAAGTTGCGTTGTTTCAACCTTCAGGATATTTTCTGCCGGAAAAGCAAAAAATATTAAACGTTTACAAAAAGTTTGTTTGCACGAATTGGGTCATAATTTGGGCATTCCACATTGTCCTGATGCAGATTGTTTTATGCGTGATGCAAATGAAACTATTAAA
>JADHTG010000103.1 GCA_016776505.1 Bacteroidota bacterium | reverse complement strand
AATCATATGCATAAGTGTTCCCCGCTTACAAACACAGAAGAAATTTCTGTTGTAAGAAAAGATATACTCGTGTATCCGAATCCAACTGATGAGATCCTTTTTATTGAGATCAGAAATATCAATGTAATTGAAATAACTGTAATCGATATATTCGGAAAATTAGTTTTTAGTAAGAAAAGAATAAAACCACAGCAATACGATCAAATTTCATTCAGTCATCTGGAAAGTGGTGTGTATTTCATTAATTTCTTGACAGATAATGCTGTTTTTATGCATAAAACCATCGTTTTACTTGATTAATTCAGAATCACCTAGCATTAGGATTTTCCTCCATAGAATATTGAATTTAACCTGGAAAAATGATCAGAATGTACTATCCACTATGCAGTTTTATGAGCAATAATTTCCAGGAATCATATGTATTAATTAAAATATGTTTTAATTTGTATTGCAAAAAAGTGGAGTTCAGAACCCACTCTAAAAAACGGGGTAAGACCAATACGTTTTACAAATAACTGAAAACTAAAGCTTTACTTAAATGAAAACGAACAAAATTTTAATGGGAGGTCTAGCCGGAGCGCTGACTTTCTTTTTACTGGGTTGGTTAGTTTACGGAGTATTATTAGCTGGTTACGCGGAGGAAAACTACAACCATTGTGCTTCCAGACCCATGGAAGAAATGATTTGGTGGGCCATTATCCTGTCGAACCTGGCTTATGGTTTCTTATTGGCCATCGTTTGCAGTTGGGCCAACACCAAAGGCTGGATGGCCGGAGCCCAGGTTGCCGGTTTAACAGGATTACTGATCGGTCTGAGTATCAATCTCAGCATGCATGCTATGAATACTATGTTTAATAGCATCGGAGCCATGATAGTGGACATTGTTGTGTATGCGATTATATCGTCTGTTACCGGAATTGTCATTGCACTGGTCTTTGGAATGAGTAAAAAGGAAGTATAAATTATTCTTTCCACCCCTATTTATATGAAAAAAGCTGTCAGATATTGACAGCTTTTTTATTGAAATTACCTTTCTCGTGTTCAAAGTTAGATAAGCACAAAAAAGATTTTTAAGTAACTTTGCAATGACTTTCCCCCTGCGGGATTCCGTGCTATCTGATCAAACAGATTGACATTTTTTTTCAATTATCTTAACCATTCACGAATAAAAGGTGAAGCTATTAATCCGATTGTGTTTATTATTGCTTGTTTGTCCTTTAATGGTGAATGGTCAATATACTCTTTCAGATTTAGATAAAATATATGGGCTGGATCCCTTATTGTTCAACGGCAAGCTCTACTCCTATTTTCCGCCCTCAACTACCGGGGGAAGTCCTTTTTTCAACGGCCCCGAATTTGTTGAAGGATCCGCCAGGATACGGGGAATGAGCTATGATCATCTCCTGCTGAACTACGATGTGTTTAACCAGCAGATCGTCATGCAATACAAAAACGATCAGGGAAACCTGCAACTGATTGTGCTTTCTGATGCATGGCTTGAAAGCATTGAGCTGGAAGAAACTCATTTTGAAATACTCAGGCTGGAGGATAGTTTCCCTCAAATATACCAGCTTATTGGAAGCAGTCCCATCCAGATCCTGTATGCATGGAGAAAGGAACTGGAAACTGACAACCGAATGGGCTCCACTTACCTGAAATTTTCAAAACTCAAAAAAGAATCCTTTCTTTTCAGTGGGTCCGGCCTGTTCAAATATAAAAATAACAGGAGCTTTGCTAGCTATTTTAACCCGAAAATTCAGACTGACATAAAAAAATACCTTCGTCAGCACCAGCTTAATATGAAAAAAAATGCAGGACAAGATGCATTGGTTGAGCTTTTGAATTACTGTAATAGCCTTTCGAAGCCATGAAGAAATTAGTTGTCTTCATATTCCTGTTGCTGTGCCTGACTCAATTATCTGCCAGTGGTCCGGATACAATGATCAGCTGCCATTTCAAGGAAGTGACATTCAGTGAATTCTGCCAGCTTATATACCGGGAAAGTGGTGTACGAGTGTTTTACCAGGAAAGCCGGATAGCCAGGCTGAAAGTGACCCTGGAAGCCGATAGCATAAGTGTTCTGGAAGCGGTATCCCAGGCCGTTAAAGGAAGCGGACTGGAGCCGTCTGTTTGGAACAGCAACATCATATTGCTGCCCGGGGAAAAGCTTTTAGCAGAATTACCGGATTTTGAAATCAAATATGCTGAAGCTGAAATTGAAACCATCGAGTCAAAATCTCTGACTGCCAGCGAAGAACGTTACCTGACAGGGCGCAAACCGGAGCTTGTTAAAACCATCCGGATAGGAAGTCCGGGAGCCAGCAGCAGCGGCACGAAAGCCAGGGTATTGGGTCGTGTCCTTGACCTGGAAACAGGTGAACCCGTTTACAATGCAACCATTTACCTGGAAGAAACCAGAACAGGAGCTGTGTCGGATGTGAATGGATTTATCACCATCATGTTGAAGCCCGGAAATTATACTGCCCTCTTCAATTTCCTGGGCTATGAAAAAAAGAAATACCTGCTCGAAGTTTTATCGGATGGTGACTTTACGATTCAGATGAGGAAAACTGTGTACCAGCTGGAAGAATTTGTAATTCATGGAGACCGGCAGTTAAGCATCACAGATAAGGATCCGGGCCTGGATAAGGTAGCCATGCAAAGCATAAAGGAAATGCCCATGCTGATGGGAGAACGGGATATTCTGAAAGTGGCCACTACCCTGCCCGGTATTGTAACAGCAGGTGAAGGCTCCTCGGGACTGAATGTCAGGGGTGGTGGAGCTGACCAGAATGCGTTTTACATTAATAAAATCCCCGTTTACAACACCTCACACATGTTTGGGTTTTTCCCAGCTTTTAATTCGGATATCATCAAGGATTTTTCGATTTATAAAGGCCATATTCCTGTTCAGTATGGAGGGCGGCTTTCTTCCGTTTTCAATATCATTACACGCCAGGGAAATCGTAAGAATTTCACCGCACATGGAGGTAGCAGTCCTGTTTCTGCGAATTTGGTTTTAGAAGGTCCGCTTAAAAAGGACATCAGCTCTGTTTTCCTGAGTGCCCGATCCACTTATTCTGACTGGATATTGAAACGGATAAAGGATCCGGTGATCAGGGGCAGCAAAGCTGGCTTTTATGATTTCTCAGGGGGATTGAGCTTTGACAACCGGAAAACACAATTATCCCTGTTTGCTTACCATAGCAACGATAGATTCCAATTGTCCGATATCAACGAGTACAACTATTCTAACAGTGGTGCATCCATAAATGTAAGCCGCAATTTAACACGCACTCTTCGGGCTGAATTTGCCCTGGTAGCGGCACAATATGCGTTTCATACCATCAACAACCAGGAAGTTTCGGCTGCTTACCAACACGCCTATCAAATGGGACATTATGAATTCCGCACTGATTTTAAGCAAGTATTGAGTGACAGGAATACTCTCGATTATGGGATCGATATCCTGTTTTATCAGCTCGATCGTGGTACAGTGGAACCTTATGGCTTGCAATCATTACATACCCATGTTGAACTGGGCGAGGAAAAGGGACTGGAAAGTGCTTTTTACATTTCGGATGACTACGATATTTTATCCTGGCTCAATTTTACGGCTGGATTGAGGTTTACACTTTTTACTCCTATGGGTCCGGGAAGGGTGTACCTGTATTCAGAAGGTTTGCCGGTAGATCCCGGCTATACCAGCGATTCACTGGATTTTGGGAAAAACGAAGTCATAAAATGGTATCCTGAACCCGACTTGCGTGCTGCCTTAAATATGAACACAGATATAAACGGATCATTAAAACTTGCATTCAACCAAATGCATCAAAACCTGTTTATGCTGAATAATACCGTTTCAGTGTCACCCAATGCACAATGGAAACTGGCTGATTACCACCTTCTTCCTTCCAAAAGCGATCAGCTATCCCTGGGTGTATTCAGGGTATTGGGAATTGGTCTGGAGATGTCTGCTGAGTTGTATTACAAGCAGAGCCTGAATTACCCTGAATTCAAAGATGGAGCCAGTTTCCTGGAAAGTCCACTGCTGGAAACCATTGTTTTGCAGGGAACACAAAAATCAGCTGGGATTGAATTTTTTATTAAACGCAGCCATCATCGCCTGGAAGGATGGATGACCTACACTTATTCCCGTTCCTTGGTAAAGGTGAATGGTGGTGAAGTATGGAACAGCATCAACCATGGGGAAGCCTTTCCTGCTAATTTTGACATTCCGCATGTTTTTAACCTGGTCCTCAATTATCATCTCAGCAGGCGTGTCACCTTTTCAACAGTTGTCACCTACCAGAGTGGGAAACCCATAACCTATCCCGTATCTGCTTATTATGTTGATGAAGTGCCTAAATTTGATTATTCTTCACGAAATGCATATCGTATACCGCATTATTTCCGTACCGACCTGTCCTGTACCGTGGAAGGCAGTCTGAAGAAAAACAAATTGATCCATAGTTCCTTAAACTTCAGTGTCTACAACCTCAGCGGACGTGAGAATCCCTATGCCGTCTATTTCAATGTGGAGAATAAACGAATCAATGGCTATCAATACGCAGTGATTGGTGTACCCATTTTTACCGCTTCATGGATATTTAAACTTGGGAATTATGCATCGGATTAAGATCATCCATTTATATATGATGTCATTTTTGATGCTCTCTTCCTGCATCAAAGCCTTCGACCCGGAGATAAAAGGCCTGGACGCCAAAAAATATGTGGTCATGGGCCGTATTACGGATAATGACAGCCTGCAAAAAGTCAATGTTTCCCTGACCTCGCCTGTTGGCAAACCAGCATATGTGCCTGTGACAGGATGTATCATTAAACTAATGGATGATAAAGGAAATGAATTTCCAATGATGGATATGAATGATGGGAATTATACGGCTGTGGTTGATCCGGCCTTTGTGGTTCCGGGCGTTTCTTTCTGTTTAGAGCTGGTCAACCCGGAAGGTGACAGCATCGTATCCACTTTTGACCAGATAAGTGCCTGTCCGGAAATTGACTCTGTATATTTTTTGAGGAAAGATCTGGAAGGAAATATCCCGGGTGAATTCACGCTGGGCATACAGTTTTACCTGGACCTGGATGCCAGCCTGTCCGACAGTCGGTATTATTTGTGGGAGGCCTATGAAACTTTTGAAAATCATGCAGAATATCCCCTGGAATGGTATTATGACGGCAGTGTGCATCATGTTGTTCCTCCTGATTATTCCATGATGGTTTGCTGGCAAACCCTCAGGAAATCTAATATTTTCACACTTTCCACTGATAAGCTGACTGAAAATAAGTATCATATGTATCCATTGCACTATGTGAACAATAAAACCAGTCGTCTGAAATATGGTTACAGTTTACTCATAAAACAATTTGCAATCAGCGAAGAAGCCTATATTTTCTGGAATCAAATGCGAATTAATAGTAGTCAGAAAGGCGGGCTTTATGAAAAGCAACCACTGGCCGTAAAAGGGAATTTGTTCAACCTGAATCATCCTGAAAAAGAAGTGCTTGGATTTTTCAGTGCTTCTTCCTTACGGCAGAAGAGAATATTTGTGCATGATGTGCCCGATTTACCCCTGGAGGTTGACAATTATTGCTCATCCTTTATCCTGAGGCATCCTTTTTGGGATATTACTCCCAGGGATTATCCTGCCTACCTCCTGGGAGATGAATTTACCTGGTACCCGATTTGGTTAAGTGATAATTGTGTGGATTGCAGCAAGTTGGGAGGAATAAATGTAAAACCTGATTTTTGGCCATTGTAATATGAAACGGATCTATTTCATAATAGTTTGTATGCTGATACTGTGGTCTTCTGCTGCAGTGAAAGGACAGCAAAACCAGCCATTCCCTCCTGTGGAAAAATTACAGCTATTCACAGATCGTTCATTGTACATTTCGGGGGAAACGGTCCAGTTTTCAGTGTGTTTTCTCAATCCGGATTCGAATCAACCTGAGATCAGTCACATTCTTTATGCTGAAATCATTTCCCCGGATGCCAGGCAGCTAATTGGAGGCAAATTCACATTGCAGGATCAATCTTCTCATGGAAGTCTGAGCATACCAAAATACATGAGCAGTGGCTTTTATTACCTGCGGGTTTATACCAAATACATGCGCAACCTGGGACCGTCCTCTTATTCCTATCGTTGTATCCTGATCATCAATCCTTTGCGTAAGGATGTGCTGGCAGGAAATGATAGCATGGATATATGGAATAAACTCCAGCCCTCAGATCACCAGGCTTCATTCCTCTTCAAAATGGACCAGGATCAATTCCTTCCCCGGCAAAAAGTCAGGGTTCAGATAGAAGCTGTGGATCAGGCATCTGCTAACATGAAGGGATTGTGCATTTCAGTGGTCCCTGAAATGGCCGCTTCAGAATATCCCATTCATCTCCAGCCAGAAGCAAAATCATTCCGCCAGATGGACTTTTACCCGGAAACAAGGGGATTATCCATCAGCGGGGCTTTGCAGGACAAAAACAGTGGGAAAATACTGGTGGATAAACGGGTTAATTTATCCATTATCGGTGAAGATCATGATTTTATGGTTATCCGAACCGATTCCCAGGGTCGCTATTATTTTTCACTGCCTGCTTATAGCGGAAATCGGGACCTGATACTCACAGCTGAAAAATCAAGCAATCGTCAAGCAAACATATTAATTGACAACGATTTTTGCACGATTCCGATCCAACTCCCCTCCCCCAGCCTTCAACTCGGTGTGAAAGAACGATTGCGGGTTCATAAAATGGCTGTCAATGCACAGATCAGGGAGCTCTTTCAAGTGGATAGCCTGGCTGATAAGATGACCAATACAGCGTCTAAAAGAGCCTTCTATGGCTTTCCTTCAGATGTCATTCACATCGATCAATATATTGAATTGCCTTCACTGGAGGAATATTTTAATGAACTGCCAACCCTGGTCAAGGTGAGAAAAAAACAGGGTAAAAAATACTTCAAACTATTGGGCAGTATGGCTGAAATGTCCATTTACGATCCCCTGGTGATGGTGGACTGGGTAGCTATTGAGGATGCTGATAGAGTCCTTGCGTTGTCTCCCAGGACCATCGATCGCATCGAAGTGGTGAATGCCCCTTATATAAAAGGAAATATAACCTATGGGGGCATAGTAAGTATAATTTCCAAACAGGCTGACTTTGGAGGTATTGAATTCCCCGAATCGGGTATTTTTGTCAATTATCTTTTCCTGCATGAATATGAAAGACCTGATGTTCCATCTGTTCTTTCGGAAAATACACCGGACGCAAGAAACACACTTTATTGGGAAGCCCGGCCAGTCCTGGATGCCAACAAGCAACTTGAGTTTAATTTTATGACTCCTGATACTCCCGGTTTGTATCAAATTGTAATAAAAGGGATCAATCGGACAGCTGGAGTGATAACAGACACCTTCTTTTTTGAAGTAATTGATAATCTATAATTAATTATTGTAAATTTGGGTCATATTTAAAATTGAATTATCAGGAACATGTGTTAAACCAATTTTTCTCTTTGATTCCTTTAATCTTTATCAAATAGATCGTTATTAATGATTAATTTAATGCATGAAATAAATGTAATAAAAAGCAAAAAACATATTATTAACCCATTGAATTTGTTGGGTTAAAAGTATTCGAGTTATGTTTATATATCTGTTACCTTGCATATAAAAAGAGTAAAACGCACTCAATACTATGAAGAAATTCGTATTTTTGGGATATACACTAAATTGATTAAAATGCTGACAAAGAAAAGCCTAAAAGAGCAAATTGATAAATTTCCAGATCAGTTTTCAATTGAAGATTTGATTGAGCAACTTATTTTAATTGAAAAAATAGAAACAGGGAATAAACAGTCAGAAAATGGAGAAGTAATTTCAGAGACTGAATTGGATAATGAAATAAAAAAATGGTTCGAATAAATTGGACAATTCAAGCAAAGGATGATTTAAATAATATTGCAGAATATATCTCGAAAGATTCTAAACGTTATGCAAAACTTCAAGTTATCAAACTTAGAAACAGAACTCAGATCTTAAAAACTCAACTTCATTCAGGTAAAATAGTTCCAGAAATTAATATCGAAAATATACGAGAATTAATCGAGGGAAGATATAGGATTATTTATAAGGTTGTCGACAAGAATCAAGTTGACATTTTAACAATCCATCATACAGCAAGAGATTTAAAGAAAAGGAAAATTAAATAAATACGCAAGGTAACACTGGCTTTAAGCTATGTCAATAAAG
>JADHTG010000102.1 GCA_016776505.1 Bacteroidota bacterium | reverse complement strand
CGTTACTGTTCACTGGCAGCTGGCAGCCAGTATCAGGCGATAATTTCCAGTTCGTAGTCCCCAGCGCTCAATTTCCCGGGCGACAGACTACGAATAGGGTGGGAGATTGGTTTCTCGTTACTGTTCACTGGCAGCTGGCAGCCAGTATCCAGCGATAATTTCCAGTTCGTAGTCCCCAGCGCTCAATTTCCCGGGCGACAGACTACGAATAGGGTGGGAGATTGGTTTCTCGTTTCTGGTCACAAGCGGCTGGCAGCCAGCAGCCAGTAAAAGTAGCCTGAAACCAGCATCCAACATCCCATCCCTTTTCTAAATCCTACGCTAGAAATCTAAACAACAGATACAAAGAAACCGTGTGAGCTAAATCTTTTTTCTTTTTAATTCTCTAATAATCTCCACCATTTTGCTTACTGCCTGTCCGCGGTGACTGATCTTATTTTTATCATCCAGGCTTAGTTCAGCTAAAGTCAATTCAAATCCATTGGGTTTGAAGATCGGATCATAACCAAAACCATTTTTTCCTGTCAGTTTTTCAATGATTTCTCCATCCAGGATCCCTTCAGTTACATGATGGAGATTCTCCCCATATAAAGTGACAATGCAGCGAAATTTTGCTCCTCTTTTCCCCCTGGAAACTCCTTTGAGGGAATTCAGCATTTTTAAATTGTTATCTTCATATGTGCAATTTTCTCCTGCAAAGCGGGCGGCATAAACTCCGGGTGCACCGTCCAGATAATCCACCTCTAAACCTGTATCGTCAGCTATGGCAGCTATGCCGGTGTGTTCAAAAATCTCCTTTGCTTTTTTCAGGGAATTCTCTTCAATGGTTTCTCCATCCTCCATTACATCTGGTAAATCAGGAAAATCGTGCAATGACATTATTTCTATATCAGCATCATCGAATGCTTTTTTGATTTCTTTTATTTTGTTCAGGTTGTGTGTGGCGAGAATAAATTGCATGCTGATAAAATAAAAAATGCCATCCCGTTTACAAAACAGGATGACATGTATGAATTAAAGGAGCTTAGGCTCCATATTTCTCAATTATTTCCTGCTTTGTTTTTCCTAAAATGCCATGCTTTTCACCCACTTTCCTGAATGCTGTCAGTGCTTTCTCAAGATGATGAATATCATGGGCAGCCGAAATCTGGGTTCTTATCCTTGCCTGGCCGTTTGGCACTACCGGGAAGAAAAATCCAATAGCATAAATCCCTTCATCAAACAGATCACGGGAAAAATCCTGTGCCAGTTTAGCATTAAAGAGCATCACCGGAACAATGGGCGTATTGCCATCCTTCAGGACAAATCCCGCTTCCGTTAAACCTTTTCTCCAGAAGGCAGTGTTTGCTTCCAGTTTATCTCGTCTTTCCGTACTTTTTGACAAGGTATCAAGAACACTCAAGACACCACTTACAACTACAGGAGCAATGGTGTTTGAGAAAAGATAGGGACGGGCTTTCTGGCGGCACATCTCCACCAGTTCCTTTCGACCTGATACACAACCTCCGGATGCTCCTCCCAGGGCTTTACCAAAAGTGGTGGTAATGATGTCGATTTTACCCAGGACTCCACAATATTCATGAGTTCCCCGACCGGTTTTCCCAATGAACCCTGAGGAGTGTGACTCATCCACGAAAAGCATGGCATCATATTTTTCACATAATGCCACCATTTCATCCAATTTGGCAGTGTCTCCATCCATGGAAAAAACACCATCGGTAATTACTACTTTGATCCGTTTATCCGAGTGTAGCTGCAGTTTCTGTTCCAGGTGTAGCATGTTGGAATGTTTGAAGGTGTCATGGATAGCCGGAGCCAGCCGCATTCCATCTATAATGGATGCATGCACAAGCCGGTCTGATATCATGACATCTTCTGCCGTGAGTATGGCTTCAAAAACACCGGCATTTGCATCCATGCAGGAAGGAAATAAAATGGTGTCTTCAGTTCCCAAAAATTCAGATACCTTTTCTTCCAATTCCCTGTGAATATCTTGGGTGCCACAAATAAAACGGACAGAGGAAAGCCCGTAACCCCGGCTATCAAGCCCTTCATGAGCTGCTTTGATAACATCCGGATGACTGGATAGCCCCAGGTAATTATTTGCACACATGTTAATTACTCTTTTAGGTGCTGCACCAGCAGGAAATTCAACTTCAATTTCAGCATCCTGCACTGAATGGATGAAACGCTCCTGCTTAAAGAGCCCTGCATCTTTAATGGTAGCTAAAGTTCCCTGGTATGCTTCCCGCACATTTTTACTATAAGCCATAACTAATAATTTGTGTTTTTAAGATAATTGTCAACTAACGTATTCTTTAACCAATTCCACTATTTTGTCGACACTGTCGAATGCCTCCGGTGTGGCTTTGTCATCAGGAATACTGATCTTGTATTTTACTTCCAGGAATCTTTTGAGTGAGGCCATTGAAAATGAATCCACGATTCCACCTGAAATTAATGGGGTGTCGTAGCTGATTTCATCGTCATCTTCTTCGAGATATTCATTTGTAACATATTCCAGGATTACATCCTTCATTTCTTCCATGTGTTCATATTTTAAATGTATAACCAATAAATTAAGTATCTAACTCCAGATTTAAGATTCAAATATCAGTTATTAAATCTGAAATCATATCGTATAAAACATAATATTTTAATCGTCTTCGAGGGTGGATGTATCTCCGATTTCTTCACCCCATTCCTGTGCACGAAGTAATCTTCTCATGATTTTCCCGCTTCTTGTTTTAGGCAATTTTTCCAGGTACTCAATTTCCTGTGGCATGGCCAGGGGAGAAAGTCTTTTCCGGATGAAATTCATGATTTCCAGTTCCAGTTCCTCAGTTGGCTTGAAGCCTGCATTTAAAGTCACAAATGCTTTCACTACTTCCATATTCACCATATCCGGTTTGGCAACAACAGCTGATTCTGCAATGGATTCATGCTCCAGCAAGGCAGATTCAACTTCAAAAGGACTGACCAGGTGTCCTCCTGTATTGATGATGTCATCATCCCGCCCCATGAACCAGAAGTAGCCGTCCCCATCTATAGTGGACTTGTCCCCGGGAATATACCATCCATTTTTAAATTTAGACTGGTAAGTCTCCTCGTTGTTCCAATAGCTACGCATCATGGCTGGCCAACCCGGACGAAATGCGATCAATCCGCCTTTATTGGGTTCGGTGATTTCTTCAAATGTTTCAGGATCAACGATCCCTCCAGTGACTCCGGGAACTGTTTTGCCCATGGATCCCGGTTTTACTTTCATACCAGGAAAATTACAGATCATCATGGAGCCGGTTTCCGTTTGCCAGTAAGTATCATAAAAAGGCAGTCCGAATACTTTTTCAGACCAGATGACTGCTTCTGCATTCAAAGGCTCACCTACACTGGCTAAATGCCTTAAACTGGATAAATCATATTTCTCAACCACTTCGTCTCCTGCTTTCATCAAAGAACGGATAGCTGTAGGTGCAGAATACCACATGCTTATTTTGTTTTTTTCAATGAATCTGTACCAGCTATCAGCACCAAATCCGGTATCCAGGACGCATTGCGTGATGCCTAAGCTCCAGGGCCCGATAATGCCATAAGAAGTACCTGTCACCCAACCCGGATCAGCTGTGCACCAGTAAATATCATTCTCCTGCAGGTCGAGTACCCATTTCGTGGTTAAATATTGAGAAATCAATGAATAATGCACATGTTTCACTCCTTTTGGCTGTCCTGTTGTTCCGGATGTATAATGTAAAATAGACGGAGATTCAGCTTTTGTGGGAAATATTTCGAACTGGTTAACATCTTCAGCTTCATCCATGTTAAAAGCTAATTCTCTCTCTCTCAGGGGTTTTCTGCCATCATCATCAACAACGACTATATGTTTTAAATAAGGCATTTTTTCAAGTATTTTTCTTACTTTGGAAACATGCTTCTTTTGGGTGATGATGGTATTGGTTTCTGCATTTTCGAGGCGAACATGCAATGATTCATCACCAAATGCAGAAAATAAGGGTTGGGCGATGGCTCCAATTTTTAGTATCCCTAAGCATCCGAAATATAATTCAGGGATTTTGTCCATAAACAAACAAACCCGGTCTTCATTTTTAATTCCAAGGTCTCTTAGGAATTGAGCAATCACATTGCTTTTTATTCGTACATCATCGAAAGTATATTTTTTTTCTTTTCCTCCCAGTCCTTCCCATATCATGGCAAGTTTATCTGCTTTTCCCATTTGACAAATTCTATCAGAACAATACCATCCAATGTTAATTACATCCCCGGCATTATAGCTTAACTCATCTTCTGATATCTTCCAATTAAAATTTTTCACTCTTTCTTCATAGGATCCAATATTCGACATAATCTTAAATTATTGATATGATTAAATTAATTCTTTGGTTTCTCTAATACTAACACTATTAGTCAATGAATTCGTCAACTAATTCTGCAATTTTGGAAACACTGTCAAAAGCTTCAGGAGTTGCCCTGTCATCGGGAATCTGGATTTCGTATTTCGATTCCAGGAATCTTTTGAGGGATACCATTGAAAATGAATCCACAATGCCTTTTGTTAGCAAAGGTGTTTCAAAGGTGACTTCCACGCTATCGTCTTCGAGGTATTCGTTAATCACATATTGCAAAATAACTTCTTTTAAATTTTCCATGTTTTATTTGAAATTTGAATTTATTCCTGTTTTTTTAAGGCAGTCAAAATTAACCATTGAGTTCAATAAATCAAAAGTTTATGAATTTATACTGACCATGCAATCTATTTGTAATCAAAGAATCACCTGGATTAGGTCTTTGCCGAGAGTGTAATGATTTCTATATCAGTAATTAATAACGAGTATCCCCGTTTCCAGGATCAGTGTGAGATGCGCATGCTTTTCCTTCAGGCGATTAAATAATATGGCTAAAAGCCCGGATGAATGCTAATCAGGAATAAAAAAAAGGATAAGCCGAATGAGTTATCCTTTTTTCAATATGAACAATTAGACCAATTTATCTGATCAGTGTGACGCTTTTTGTGAAATCGTATTCTTTACCATCGAAGCCAGTCAGTCTGACTTTAACAATGAATACTTCAGCTTCTATATGGTCATTATTTCCATTAGGATAGCTGCCGTCCCATGCGTGTTTTTTGTAATTTGTTGATTCATGAACAACTTCTCCCAACCTGTTGTAAATGATCATATAAAAGTCAATAAAACCTTGAGCTGCAATTTGGTATGCATTATTTTCATTGGGACCTTTTCCATCCGGACTAAATGCATCGGGCATATAGCATGACAGCTCGGGTACTACTAAGATTCCACGAAATGATTTATCAACACAGGCATTTTCAGTGCTTGCCGAAAGACTGACAATATAGGATCCTGTATCGCTGTAGCTATATTCAGGGTTTGTTTCTGTCGAGTTGCCAAAATGATCTCCAAAATCCCAACTATATTTGATGCCGGGAGTGATATTTTGTGTCTTGTTGATAAATTGAACATCAGGTCTGTTTGCCATCACGATTTCGGGATCTGTTATAAAGCCTGCATCCGGAACAATATGCACATGAACCAGCTTTTCTTTTGATATCATATCAGAATTGCCACTTCTACTCCACACAGTTAGTTTTACAGTATATAATCCGGGAATATCATAGACATGAACAGGATTTTGCATAGCTGAAGTTCTGCCATCCCCGAAATTCCAGAGCCATTTTGTAATAAGACCATTGGATAAACTGCTATGATCTGTAAAATGAATGCTTACTGGAGCGCATCCTGAGCTTTTGCTGCTTGAAAAATGTGCTTCTGGGACATCATCCGAGCTTTCATTGTTGTTGATTTTGCCAATAGCTGCGATGGCATCATCCGGACTATCAATGTGTGGTGATTCAAGGATTTCGGATTTACTGTCCTTATCATACACATTTGCTGTTTCGCTGGTATTTTGTTCCCTTGCTTTGACATGTGCTGGCTGCTCATTACTTAATTTGATTTCATCTGTTTCTTGAATTGATTGAGGTCTTTCAAGCTGATTTACTTCAGTTTGACCCGGCTGGTCCCCAGAATTCAGGTTTTCAATTGGGATGTCAGTTTTCAATGATTCTTCATTGTTTTGCTTCGAAAAAGGATTAAGAATGAATAATAATGCGATCAAAACAACCGCTGCCCCTCCGGCAATATAATATTTAAGTGCTCCACTTCCTTTATTAATTTGGGGAGCTACTTCATTTTGAATTTTTTGAAAATTTGCTTTCAGTTGATTCCTGTTATACACATGAACTCCTTCAACCGCAAATTTGAAATTTTCCGCTAATTCCGCTAATTCAGGATTTGTTCTAAGTTGCTGCTTAAAATCTTTGAGTTCGGCACCTGAAAGTTTTCCTTCCAGGTATTTCTCAATTTTTTCTATATCTTGAATTGTGATCATATATACTCTTTTAATGCTTTTTTTAAAGCAGGATTGGAATTAATTTTAGCAATTAATTTCTGCATACACTTATATTTTTGTGTTTTTGCAGATTCTTCACTGCTAAATCCCATTTTAATTTTTATTTCATTCATTGAACAATGGTCAAAGTAATATTTTTTAAGTATCGTTTTGCACGATTCACCCATTTCATCCAGCACTTGCATAATCAGTGCAAATTTTTCATTTGCATTTGACTTTGCATCTTCATTTTCTATCATAGTCATGTCTTCAACATGAACCATACGCTTCGATTTTTTAAGTTTGGAAAACCAAATGTTCCTGACTGTTGCATATAAATAGGTACTTACACGTGCTTCTCCTCTGAACTTTTTCTTTTTAATATTCTCATATAATACAATCATGGCTTCCTGAAAAGTATCATCAGCTTCTCGCTTAGTACCACTTCTTTGTCTTATAAAAGAATAAACTAAAGGATAAACATGTTTGTATAAATATTTGAATGCCTTGTTGTTAAGGTTTTCATCTTCTGTCTCCAAATCCAAAATAATCTGATCATCCAGATATTTTTCATCCAACATCTATCCTTCATTTCATGTGTTAGTATAATTCGATACCCAAAGGTAACTAGATATTCAAGCTTTTTTTAGCATTAATTTATTCATCTTTCCGAAGTGAATTTATAATTGAAAGAATATCAGCTATTTATAAGTAATGTAAATTGAAAATTCCCAATTTACATACATGTAAAATTAATAAATGAGATGATGATTAATGAATCAAAAAACAATTAAATCAGTATTTTTTTTAAATATTGGTTACCTTTATCCATTGAATTCGACTAATGAATTATTCCAACGAAGGAAGTTACCGAGTGCTATATTTTAATTAAGTAAAATTGATGTCATGAATCTTAAAAAATCTTTAATAATCTTTACCATTTGCATTGGATTATTGTTTTCTTTTCAAACCAAAGCCTCCCATATGATGGGATCCGATATTACCTGGACCTGCATAGGACAGGATAGTTTTTTAATCAAGTTAGTGATTTACCGTGACTGTAATGGAATTCCCTTAAGTGCAGCAACCATACCTATTAAATGCGCAACTACCGGTCAGAGTGTGACAACAGTTTCGATAGCCAAACCTGGACCGGTTGACATCACCCCGACCTGCGGGGCAAGTTGTACACGCTGCCAGTCTTCAGGCTGCTCGTTTCCGTATGGAATTGAACAATATACATTTACAAAACTGGTTGTTTTAAGTAGTGCTGGCAGTTGTTGTAAACTCGTATTATCATACAGTATGTGTTGCAGAAATGGAGCTATTACCACAGCCACTCCTGGAAACTTTTATATTGATGCTTTATTGGACCGTTGTATAACCCCCTGCGACAACTCCCCGACTTTTACAAATCCCCCGATCGCTATTATTTGCATCGGGCAGGACTTTGTGTTTAACCACGGTGTAGTGGATGTGGATGTCAACTCCAGCGGTGGTTTGATAGACTCATTAAGCTATGAGTGGACAAATCCTCTTGCGAGTGCAAATGGAAATATCGCTTACAAAGGGCAGTATGCTTATAATAAACCGATCTATTTCTGGGGATTTCCCAATGTTAATTTACCCTCTCCACGTGGATTCCACCTGGATCCTGTAACAGGAGACATCTCTTTTCGTCCCATGAAGATTGAGGTGACCATTATGGCACTTAAGATTACAGAATGGCGGAATGACACCATGATCGGCCAGGTCCGAAGGGATATCCAGATCATTGTGATCTCCTGTCCGAATAATAACGCACCTGTATTGAGTGGTCCCTATTATAAATCGGTATGTGCCACGCAGACAGTGAA
>JADHTG010000026.1 GCA_016776505.1 Bacteroidota bacterium | reverse complement strand
CCTGTGTTAAAAAGTTAGTTTCAAGCTCTACTTGAGACTTTGAAAATACTACGGTAGATTCAAAGTAGAATGGGAGGTAGTCGAACAGATTGCTTCCCATTCGCCTTTTGTAAGCTGAGTTCGGGATACTAAAAAAAATCAGCGCTTTTAGCAAGCCTGTGTCGGTCAATGAACGCTACAAGCAATATGAAAGCGATGGAAGGGATACATAAACACAAATGGCCTAAGAAAAATCTCATTTTAATTGCAATCATATACTCTCCCGGGCTCAGGTTTACCTGGCTGCCAGTTTTTCATGCCATGCGATTAGTCTAATTTTTGCATCCAATCCGTTTGATAATACATATCTTATGGCCCGGCTATTCCATAGTAAACCCGATAGATCAGTTATCCCCAAAAGCTATAAAAGTTTAATTAGTGGCTTTGGAGATCAGATTAACCGGAAAGAACAGCTTAAACTCAAGGAAGCATTTCGAATTCTCTTGAATTGGATTGAAACTCCTCCCCGGGAGAGTTCCAATCAATTGATCAAAAAATCGATCGATACAGCTTTAATAGCACTTAATGAGATGTACTTACGCTATCCTTCCATATGCAGTTTATTGCTTTATGAAGGTTACAAATCAAAACTAATTGACAGGCAAAGCATACAAAAAACCTTTGACATTTCGGTCCTGCAGATCATGGACGATTTACTTCTTATTGATCAGATGGATACAAAACGGATTCAAAATCAATCCGAAAATTTCATGAAACTTATGCTCACATCCGTTAAAGATGTCAGGGCTATTTTGATCAAATTAGCAGAGCGTATTTTTATCATGAGGAATTTGCAGGACTATCCTGCAGCTGAATTGCTGTCCATATCAAATGAAACCTATTTCCTTTACGTACAAATTGCCCACAGACTTGGATTTCATAGCATAAAAAATGAGCTGGAGGATACCGCTTTTAAGTGCATTCATCCGGTTGAATACCGTTCCATTGACAAAAAACTTCACAGCAGTCTGGCAGAACGTAAGCAGTTTGTTGACTCATTCTTAATGCCGGTTCATGCTGCATTAAAAGGACTTAATTGCGCCTATGATATACAATGGAGGACAAAATCAGTTCATTCGATCTGGTTGAAAATGCAGAAACAAAATGTTGATTTTGAACAGGTATATGATATTTTTGCCATCAGGATACTCTTAAAATCCAAACCCAAAGCGGAGAAAGCAGATTGCTGGCATGCGTATTCCATAGTCACCAATATTTATAAGCCCAATCCAAAACGATTAAGAGACTGGATCAGCAAACCCAGGGAAAGCGGGTATGAATCCTTGCACATCACAGTTTTAGGTCCCGAAAGTAAGTGGGTGGAAATTCAAATCCGCAGTACAAGAATGGATGAACTAGCTGAAAAAGGAATGGCTGCACACTGGAAATATAAAGGTATAAAAACAGATACATGGGTTGAAAACTGGCTGAAAAGGATACGGGATTTATTTGAGAACCCGAATGTAAAGCTTAGGGATCTGACTGCTGATCCATCTGCTAAAACAGCTATAGATGAGATCTTTGTATTTACTCCTGCCGGAGATCTCAGAAAGCTAAAGAGGGGATCAACCGTACTCGATTTGGCATTTGATTTACATACTGAAGTAGGCGCAAGCTGTTCCGGAGCGAAGATCAACGGAAGGATCGTTACGCTAAAACAGGAATTACAAAATGGGGACAGGGTAGAAATTTTAACAAGCAAAAAGCAAAAACCAAAAAGAGACTGGTTGAAATTTGTTTTCACCTCCAAAGCAAAGAATAAAATAAAAAGGTGGCTTTCTGAAGAAGAAAACCTGGAATCAGAACAGGGAAAGGCCATCATTAAAAGAAAATTCAGAAATTGGAAAATTCCTTATAACGATGCAACCATTAATTTCATCATCAATCATTTCAAGTTTAAGAATGCATTGGAGTTTTACTCGAAGATTGCGAAAAAAGAACTGGAACCTTTGAGGCTTAAAGAACTTATCCGGTCGCAAAAAGAGAATGAAAAACAACTGAACAAGCCCATGCGTGTTCTGAAGGAGGGTAAAGCGGTCAACAAAAACGAACTCAATGAAATCATTGAGGTAGAAGAAGATCATATAAGGAACATTAATATGACTTATGCGAAATGTTGTTCACCTATTCCGGGCGATCCTATATTTGGTTTTATAACCATTCACAGAGGAATTACAGTTCACAAGCAAAAATGCCCTAACGCTGTTCAAATGCGTAAAAACTATGATTACCGACAGATTCATGTCAAGTGGACTCAGAATCAGCAGAATTTGAGTTTTGAGGTGAATATCAGAATTACAGGAAATGATGAGAAAGGATTAGTGAACAGGATTACAGAAATTATTTCAAACGAATTGAAATTAAACATCCAATCGATTCAAATCAAATCAAAGAATGTTAAGTTTGAAGGAATATTGAATGTAAATATTCAAAATACAGATCAACTGAATATGTTGCTAAAGAAGCTGAGACAGACAAAAGGAGTTGAAAAAGCAGTTCGAATTGATCAAAACACCTAATTGAAGACAAAAAATATCTGATTTAGTTTTCCATTGTAAGCAGATGATAAACATCAACCATTTCGGAGAAATTGCAGCTTTATTCACTGCTTTTTGCTGGACGATTACTGCCCTGGCTTTTGAATCGGCAACAAAAAAGGTCGGAACTATAGCAGTGAATATCACCAGGTTGGCAATTGCTTTTGTGCTCCTGTCAGTCCTGAATCTGATGCTAAGAGGTCCCCTTTTTCCTATTGACGCAACAGGACATCAATGGTTTTGGCTGGCTGTGTCCGGTCTGGTAGGTTTTGTTTTGGGCGATTATTTCCTTTTTAAATCTTATCCCATAGTAGGATCAAGAATTGCCATGCTCATGATGACCCTTGTTCCACCCATGACCGCATTAATAGGCTGGCTGATCCTGGGCGAAAGCATGCTCTTAAAACATGTTTTTGGTATGTTGCTCGTGATGATCGGGATTGGAATGGCTGTTTTGAGCAGAGGCAATGGAAATAGTAATTTCAGTTTTAACCAACCCATTAAAGGACTTTTGTTCGCATTTTTAGGAGCCATCGGGCAGGCTGTAGGTTTGGTATTGAGTAAATACGGGATGGAGGATTATAATCCCTTTGCCGCCACTCAAATCAGGATCATTGCAGGATTAATTGGTTTTGTATTGATAGTCAGTTATTTGAAGAGATGGAAGAGCATTTTTAATTCCCTGAAAACCAAAAAAGCAATGTCAGGTATTACTTTAGGTTCTGTTTTTGGTCCTTTTTTAGGAGTTTCCTTTTCCCTGGTCGCCATTAAATACACCAGCACAGGCATTGCATCCACCCTGATGGCTATAGTACCAGTACTCATCATCCCTCCAGCCATTATCATGTTCAGGCAAAAAGTATCAGTCAGGGAAATTATTGGGGCCATTGTAAGTGTGATCGGAGTCGTATTCCTTTTTCTTTAGAACTTATAGGATAAGCCAACAGATGCATTCAAGGCACCCAGGTTATTCAGGACTTTAATGGTTTCTTTATAGGTAAATTCAAGCTGGCTGTAATGATAGGCCAACATGATACTTAACCAGATACCTTCGCTTTCCGATAAATTGTATTTTAAGCCTAGAGCGGCATTATATTGCCATCCTTCGGCATAGGACAAATTACGGGTGTAAGTACTAATTATGGCATTTACATCCAATACTCTCAATTCAATTTTGGGAGAGTTGGTATGCATTTTACCGATTTGTAAACGACTTTCCAGTACTAAATTTTCTGAAAGAAATACATTGTATACCGGACCAAACATCATGTAATTCAAAAGCCAGGGGCTGGCATCAATTAAAATAGTGGAATCAATCCCGGGTTCAAAAGCTTTGTTAAATATCTCATCTGTGTTTAGCTGGTAATAGCTTTTCATTCCGCTTACAGCCACTCCCAAATTGGGTGTGATATACCAGCTTAAATCTAAACTTCCCTGGTAGCCAAGCTTTGCAAAACCTCCTGCTTTATCGTCAGTGGTCCATTCTGTGGAGCTTAAATCCTGCAGAGGCAAAGATGCTCCGCCCATTAACCTGAAATAGACTCCTTTCTGGCTATAGCCCTGTAAAGTGATCAAACTGATGGTCAAAAGCAATAATATTCTTCTCATAGAAAGCATTAGGCATATGTATATGCAAAAAGCATGTCAAATAGAAAATGATAGGTAAAGATAGGTATAGAAATTAAATGCTTGAAAAATTAAATAAACAATGAAATAATTGTTGACTGGAAAAATTACTCAACTAAGTTTATCAGGAATTCAACGATTTGTCTGGAAGCTCTTGCACAATCAACTGTTTGAAGCTTGATTTACATTCTATTATACTAACCCGTTTAATAGCTGGAAAATGCCTGACATTGTCTTAGAATTTGGCTTTTCTATTTATGATATTGGAGAAATTATTAAAACTTCGTGAATCTTCAATAATTTCGTGAATCTTCGTGTTATAAAAAATTTTACACGAAGATGCTCGAAGCAACCTGCCGACAGGCATGGATTTTCACGAAGCTACACGAAGATAAAACTTTGATAAATAGAAATGAATAATGAGGTTTAATAATTGTAAAGTATCATTTCAACAGCTAAACGGGTTAATTTACTTAATTTTATACATTCAAAAATGGCTGTATGAAAAAAACAATTGCTATTTTATTTCTGATTGCTGTCAGTCTGAATTGTGTCAGCCAGCAAGTTCATTCTCATCATGCATTTGATGAGATGTTGAATAAACTGGACATAGATGAATCGAATCTGGGATTTACACCCAAAGGATATTGGTCGCGCTATCCGAATCCAAACCAGATTCTGTATGCCATTCCTGCATTCAATGACCTGATGGCAGAACCTCAATACATTTACGACTATGTCAAAACGCAGGCGATTGCCGTAAATGATTTTATGCATCCGGATTATTTAAAATCAAATAGAGATGCCTTGTTGAAAGTGAGTACTTTTTGTGGCATCATGCATCAAACATCCGAATTCAGGGCTTTTGGAGCTTCTTTATGGGCATTTCCTGATAAAACAAATCCATTGCTACACGCTGTTAAACAGCTGTATGCCCTTAGCGGCTATGTATTCGATTACAACCGAATGGAAGAGAGGGGTGAATTTCCTTTGCTTGAAAAAGATCTGAAGGAGGCGATATCAGCACTTGATCCACTTATCCAGACAGAACTTGCCCGGGCTGTTATTAACCTGGCAGAAGCCTATCGTTTTCAGCAATATGGAATGCGAAATGTGAATTATAAAGATGCCGTAAACTGCTGGCGTATCAGGCGATTGGGAGAAACACAATTTGATGGAATGGAATATTATCCGCAACTGGAAAATGTGGTTCAAAATATCGATATGAATTCCATTTATTATGCCGGCTTAAAGCTTGTCGCTATTGCCGAGCAATTCTCAGACTCAATTCAGGAAATAATGCTTGGATATAAGCATATCAGGTGGGAGGATCAAAATTTTGAATTCAATACACCCATTGGTCGTATTGTAGTGAAAGGAAGTAAAAAAGATGTTCATCAATATTCTGATGCCATGTTTGTGGTAGATTTTGGTGGAAATGATAGATGGCTGGGATGTGTTGGAGCTACACCATCACTTCAAATTCCCATTTCTTTGGTTATTGACATGGAAGGAAATGATGAATATGTGAATAATGATGAGAATTTACCCAGCCAGGGTGCAGCTATCATGGGTGCATCGGTTTTGCTGGATGTCAGGGGTGATGATCACTATATTTCAAAGCGCTTAAGCCAGGGAGCGGCTATGCTGGGAGTGGGGATCCTTGCAGATATGGAAGGAGACGATCATTACGACATGTGGACCAGCGGGCAGGGTGCTGCCTACTTTGGGGTGGGTTTGGCGATTGATAACAGCGGCAATGACAGCTATAAAATCTGGGGAGACGGACAGGGATACGGTGGAGTGGGAGGAGTCGGCAGCCTGATCAATCGCAGTGGAAATGATTCTTATTTCGCTGAACCGGATACAGCCATTGTTTTCCGATCAGATTACTACCATTCATTTAAGGGACAGTACAATTATTCCTATGTCCAGGGCTGTGGAGTGGGCAGGAGGGGAGATATAACTGATGGACATGACTGGGCCGGTGGAATGGGCACCCTGATCGATCTGGAAGGAAATGACGAATACCTGGCAGGAGGATGGGCTCAGGGTTGTGGATATTGGTATGGCTCCGGTTTCCTTTACGACCAAGGGGGAAATGATACCTATCAAAGTACAGGTTGGAGCCAGGCTTCGGGAGCACATTTCTGCCTGGGAGTATTAATGGATGAAGGCGGGAATGATTTGCACAGTATTTGGGAAAAACAAGCTGCAGGGATCGCATTCGGTCACGACTATACCATTGCAATTCTTCTTAATAAAGGTGGAAACGATGTTTACAAGATCAAAGATGACGGCCTGGGATATGCCATCAATAAATCACAGGTTTTCTTTTTGGATACAGAAGGAGACGACGTCTATCAAACCAATGGAAAGGGCCATAATTACGGGGCAACCAATCATGAAAGAAACAATCCTCCTTCCATTTCGGCCTTGTATCATTTGTATTCTGACCAGATTTGCTTATTTGCAGATTTGACAGGTGATGACACCTATTTGATAAAAGAATACGGATCCAATAAGCAGGAAAAGGACAGCAGGATGGGAAATAATAAAGAATATTTTAGCCCTGCTACAGGACAAAAAGAAAAACAATTTCATAAACGGAATTATGGTTTGGGAATTGATTTTGTGGACTGGCAATCGCCAGCTATCGATTATTTTGAGAATAAACTAAAAATTCATTTTAAGGAGTTCAAATAAGCATAATTAACATAATTTCGAGCTATAATCAAATTAAATCAGTTAAAATGAAAAAGCTATTATTAATCTCATTGTCAGTTTTATTATTAAGTTCATGTCAGAATAACAAGCAGGAAATTCAGCGCTTGCAGGAAATTAATGACAGCCTGACAGTAGTCACGTCCATACAGGACAGGGTCGTGATCGACTATGTAGAGACATTCAATGAAATCCAGAGTAACCTGGATAAAATAAAGCAGGCGGAAAATATCATCACATTGAACACCAGCGATGTAGATGGTGAACTATCCCCTGGAGATGAGGAGCGCATTGTGGAAGACATCAGCCTGATCAATGACTTAATGCAGGAAAACAAGCGTAAAATCGCTACCCTGGAAAGGAAATTACAAAACAGTGGGGGACAGCACAAAGAACTTCAGAAAATGATCACCTATCTACAGGACCAAATGCTTTCCAAGGACCTGGAATTGGCAAAACTTAAGGACAGGCTGGAAGCATTGAATATTGAAGTAGAAAGTCTTGCTGCCAGGGTGGATACCCTTCAAACTGAATCTTCAGAAAAATCCAAAATAATTGAAGAACAGGAAATCGAAATCAATACAGCCTATTATGTATACGGAACAGAAAAAGAGTTAAAAGAACAAAATATCCTGACCAGGGAGGGTGGCTTCATTGGCATAGGAAAAAGCACCACATTAAAACAGGATTTCAACGTGGATTATTTCACTAAAATTGATATCAGGGAATTGAAAGAAATAATCCTGCAAGTGGATGAAGCCAAATTAATAACGAATCATCCATCTAATTCCTACGAATTAGTAGGGCTGAAAGCCGTTGAAAAACTACAAATTACAGATAGCAAAAGTTTTTGGACAAACAGCAAGTTTTGCGTGATTGTGGTGAAGTAGGGATTTCTTACAGGCCTGGTAGCCCAGAAGTGCCCTAAACAGCTGAAACTAGAAAGAGAGCCTAGGTGGTATTCAGCAGTAAGTAAAAGAATAGTAGCCGGCCACCTGGGACTTTCCAGTCAGGTTACAATAAAGTTGAAACGGTCTAAAACTCTTGAATTTACAACTGTACCGGCTTGTGTTTTTATAGATTTTTGTGCTCAGTTTGTCTTTTTTCAGAAATTAATTGGTGTACACTTTAATATGCATGCAGTCTTCTTCCGATACCATAAATTGACTAAAATGCAAAACCCAATGATAGATAAAAACCATCAGGATAACCTATCCCTGTACGAAAAACAAAAATACCACTTGGTTTTTGATAGCGATAACCTACAGTAGCAGCTGGAGTTATATTTGTATAATCCCCCTTTGAAGGCTCTGGCTCATAACCTGGATATGGGTAATTGGCGTTACTAACTCCAATTTCATAGCCAGTCTTATCAAATAATGCCCCCAATCCTAAACCGAGTTCTAAATGAGACTTTTTCGCACCAAAAACTCCCTGTAAACTGAGAGAACCATAAGGCCCTTCAGCACCCCATGTAGCATACGCCCCAGCACTTGCTCGCATGTAATAATTTACATTAAATGTATTATCTGTGGAGAACAAATGTCGCTCATAGTTGGCACTTGCTGTAAACCACAAACCGAGAGTTCCTGTATTGGCATAGATTACGTTTTTGGATTGTGTTTTTAATGAATCTTGCCCGCTCGTTTGTGTGGAGCAGAAAGCTAAGGCCAGCAGAATGAACAGTAGGATGGTATATCTTTTCATATGATTTATTTAAAGGTTAAGCGATCACAAGTAGCACGCAACTATTACAAACACGCTGACATCTGATTGAAGTTTTATATTCATCAAATTAAGCACAACAGCTGTTTAAACAAAACCTTTTTTAATTGCTTCAGTTTGGTCTGTTTTTTAATTTTAGTTCTTTTTAGACGGGAGAAAACTCAAAAACAAATGGATCGGAAATTAGCTGTTATCCAGTAGGGCCGCCATAATAATCCATTTCTTTAGCGCGTCTTTCCATGGTATTGTCAAGCACCAATTTTTTTTCTTCCTTGCTGTAAGCATCCCAATGAATGATTTCTTCTTCGCTTCGTTTGCAGCCCAGGCAAATCTTATTCTCATCATAGGTGCAAACATTTATGCAGGGGCTTTTTACTTCAGCCATATCAAAGTTGACAATTTTAATTTTATTTTAAAGCGATATTCTTTTGCAAGAATTAGGCAATAAATAAGAATCACCTATTTATTTGATGAATATTTTTCAGATATTCTGAATTTTACATATTTTTACTACATCTAAAATTCAAAACCATATTCGTTGACAAAGTCCATTTTGTGTCGTTTCAACAGTTTTTACATATAATTAATCCAAGAGTCCCAAAAAGAGTTTTGCTGTTTATAGCCGGAACAGTCTGGTTTTATGCAGCTTACAGGGTCTTCCTTGTATTAATGAATGAACTTATCATAACCAGCAGGCATGTTCTGATTTATGTAATCGGGGGACTGGTATATCTTGTATTCTTTCAAACTGTATTTCATAAAATATTGATAAGGCACACCAGGCGTATTATCCGTAAAGAAAAAAACTGGCTTTGCTTGTTTTCTTTTTTTGACTGGAGAAGTTATTTGCTCATGGCCATCATGATCTCGGCAGGGATCCTCACTTCAAAATATGCCACTTTACCTCCTTCTGTCATGGCAGCCTTTTTTATTTCTCTTAGTCTTTCCCTTTTTACTTCTGCTATCTACTTTGTATATTACGGCATTCGTTTCAGCTATACAAAAAGCAAATTTTCAAACATTAATAAGCTTCAAGATGAAAATTAGATACAGCTTCTTACTATTAATGACTACTTTCTCCCTGTTTGCACAAAAAGAGGATTTTATTACGCATTACGAAAAATCAGGTTTCAAGGAAACTTCGACCTATGATCAAACTATCGAATATTGTAGAAAACTTGACAAAGCCTCAGAATGGGTGCATTATAGCACGTTTGGGATAAGTTTGCAGGGCAAGGAATTGCCCCTGCTGATCATTGACAAAAACAGTATGAAAGAAGCCCGAGAAGTGCATCAAACTGAAAAAGCAGTGGTGCTGATCCAGGCAGGAATTCATGCTGGAGAAATTAACGGCAAGGATGCCGGATTGATGTTGATCAGGGATATCGTTATCCATAAAAAACATAGCAATTTGCTTAACCAGATCACCCTTGTATTTATTCCGATTTACAATGTGGATGGACATGAAAATTTCAGTGCTTATGGACGCATCAACCAAAATGGACCAAAAGAGATGGGTTTCAGAACCAACGCAAACAATTTGAATTTAAACAGGGATTATATGAAGGCTGATGCTGCAGAAACACAAGCCTGGTTAAAATTATTCCTGACCTGGCTTCCTGATTTCTTTATTGATATACATAGTACAGATGGTGCTGATTATCAATATGCATTGACTTATGGCATGGAAACTTTCGGCACCATGTCTCCTCAACTCACATCCTGGCAAAAGGATGTTTTCATAAAATATGTGGATAAAAGAATGAGAAAAGCAAAATTCCCGATTTTTCCATATGTAGGATTCAGAAACTGGCATGATCCGAGAAGTGGGTTAAAAAGCTGGGTAGGAAATCCCATGTTTTCACAAGCTTACACAGCGATGCAGAATCGTCCCGGCTTATTAATCGAGAGCCATATGCTCAAAGATTATGAAACCCGTGTTTCCAGTACTTATGAAATGCTGGTTCACAGTTTAACGATCTTGAATAAAGAGTACTATCATTTGCAGGGCCTGATCGCTGAATCAGAACTTTTTGTTTCAAATGAAAAATTCAGGGCGAAGAAATTTGCATTAAGTTATAAGCCAACCTCTGACAGTACGATAGTGAAATTTAAGGGAGTAGAATATGATATAGTGAAAAGTGATTTGAGCGGTGGAGATTGGGTGAAATATTCTAAAACACCTAAAACATTTGACATTCCCTATTTTGACAGTCAGGTAGCCGACAAACAAGTGTTTTTACCAGAGGCCTACATCATTCCGCAGGAATGGACGGAAGTACTTTACAGGATGAAATTGCATGGAATTGAAACCTGCTCGCTTGCAAAAGAGAGTAAAATTAATGTGAATACCTATAAATTCGCCAATCCCAGGTGGAATACTTCTCCTTACGAGGGAAGACAGGTGCTTGAGCATTTTGATATCACTGAAGTTGAAGAGGAACGATTATTCCGTGCAGGTTCTGTAATCGTAAAAATGGATCAGCCAACCGCCAAAGTCATAGCTTATCTGCTGGAACCTCAAGCACAGGGCTCTTTAATATACTGGGGATTTTTTAATTCAATATTTGAACAAAAAGAATACGCAGAAAGTTATGTCATGGAAAAGCTTGCAAGAGAAATGCTGGAATCTGATGCAAACTTAAAAGCCGAATTCGAAGAGAAATTAAAGAATGAAGCTGAGTTTAAACACAATTGGTGGCTCCTGCTCAATTGGTTTTATTCCAAAACTCCCTATTGGGATTCCCGTATAAATTCCTATCCTGTCGGGAGAATTATGCTTAAAACAGAAATGGAAGAGTTGGAATTCACCTATTAATGATTTCCTTTTTTTAATCCGCTTTTTTCATTTTTATTATATCCCTATTATTCAAGGGATGTCCAAATCAACCTCCTTCATATCCTATGAAAAGCTATATATTTGCAAGTGTTATGATATTTTGGGAAGACTTTAAAAAATCCAACATGAGGATTCATTTGCATACTTTTATAATTTGTTTATTTCTGATTTTCACTTCCGCTCAAATAAATGGACAGACGTATTGTGAACCCACATCCAATTGTACTTTTGGAACTATTTTAAGTTTTGAAACCAGCGGGGCAGATCAAAACATCTCTAATTTAATCTCGGGATGCAACAGTGGAACAGGCTTTTATTATTTCAACAATAAAACGCTGAAATCCTCACATACTGATAGTATCCTGTTTACAATTACTCCTGCCATGACGAACTGGTATATTGGATATGCGGTCTGGATGGATTGGAATTCAGATGGTGATTTTAATGATACTGGTGAAGATGTATGGAATTCAGGGACTTATGTTCAGGGAGCTGTCAGTGATACGATTTTTATTCCATCAAGCATTGGTGTTGGCCAAATAAGGATGAGAGTCAGGAGTAGTTATTTTTCCGTACCAGGCAACCCTTGTGGAAATGTATCCTGGGGAGAAACTGAAGATTATCCTGTGCTTATTACATTGGCTGCCGGAACGGATATGAGCCTTGAGAAGCTGCTAAGCCCGAGTGTATTTAGCATAGGTAACAATACCTTAAAAATACGGACAAGAAATAACGGTGCTTCGACTATCAGCATTTTTGATTTAGGATATCAACTCAACAATAATACACCCGTTACAATAAACAACATCAATCAAACCATCAACTCTGGTTCTGCCTTTGATTACCAATTTGCAAATCCCCTGAGCGTTAGTGCTGGTAGTCATTCCTTAAAATTGTGGGTGAATAATGTCAATAATTTAAGTCTGGATAGCATTCCCTCAAACGATACACTGTTTCTGAGTTTTTGCACAGGTATGTCGGGCACTTATACGATCGGAAGCAGTGGTGATTTTTCAAATATCAACTCGGCCATCCAGGCTATTCAGAATTGCGGGATAGCAGGTTCAATCCTGTTTAATATAGCTGCAGGAACTTACAATGAACAAATAACAATTCCTGAATTCACAGGTTTATCATCCAATACGACCATTACTTTTGACGGTATTGATCAAACGAAGGTGTCTATTTTAAAATCAGTAAGCGGTGCAAACACTGCCTTAATTGTTTTCGATGAAGCTGATTATATTTCGTTCAAAAACATTAAAATACAAAATTCAGCAGCCGCTGGCAATGCGATCCTGCTGAAAGCTTCTGCCAATTTCAATACCATTGAAAACTGCGCCATAATTGCAGGAAACAGGGGACTTTCTTCCAATTCAGCGAATAGCACACTGGTTAAAAATAACAGCATTACAGGAGGCAATTCCGGGATTTATTTTACAGGCCCCACATCCCGGTGCAATTACAATAAATTTATAGGTAATTCCTTCAGCGGGCAAAAGAATTCGGCTATTCATCTGACTTATCAGCGATTTTGCCTGTTGCAATACAACAGCATTAAAAATCAAGCAAATACAGCAACTCATGGAATTTATTGCTATTACAATAGCGGGACACAAATTGATGGAAATATCATCGAACCTTATAGGTCAGGTCTGTATATTTCAAGGGAAAATTACGTCACTTCCGATAGCGGATTGGTGGTGAACAATATCATTGGAAACTTTGGTTCATCGACTGAACAAAAAGGACTTCATTTGGATTTCTCATGGAATATACATGTGCTTCATAATACAGTTGTCATGAATTCAGCTGGCAACACGGATTCTTCTCAATCTGCAATATTTATGTATTATCCAATTGGCGCAAAAATCAAAAACAATATATTTTATAACTCGGGGAAAAATATTTTACTGGCCATTCAGGGAACTTACTTCCCTTCTTACGTGGCATGTGACCTGGATTATAATCTGTATTATACAACACTTAGTGGAAGTCAGTTCTATAACAACGGTACATTCTACAGTGATTTTAGCAGCTTTAAAAATTCCAGTAATTTTTTGATCTTTCCCCACGATGACAATTCATTTTACCAGCAGAATCCCAACTTTGTTTCCTCTTCAAATTTTCATTTATCTGCGAATCATACTCCTTATAATGGAACCAACCTGGGTGTTTTGTATGATGTGGATGGAGATAACAGATGCATTTATGCGCACACCATTGGCGCTGATGAAAGCACCTACAATTCCGGAAAACCAACTGCAGGTTTTACTGTTGAAGATACGGTCTGCCTTAATTCGCCGGTAAGTTTTATCAATCATGCCTCGCCAGCGGCCCCCCTGGGACATGAATGGTATCTGCGTGGAATTTATCAAACAAACACGCTTAATTTTACATACACTTTTAACCAGTATGCCACACGGGATACCGTCATGCTCATAACCAAAAGCTGTGGAGGAGCGGATACCTTCTCAAAAAGCATATATATCGACAGTCCTCATGTAAAGCCGAATTCTGCTTTCCTGGCCAGTAAAAACATAGTGAATCCTTTTGATGAAGTACAGTTTTACAGTATGGGGGGCAATTGCCCGACCGACTGGGAATGGGAGATAACCCCTGTTTACACCTACGATCCTTATTTAGGACAGGTACCAAATTATTATTATATGAATTTTACATCCCGCTATTCTCAAAATCCAAAGGTAAAATTTGAATATCCCGGAAAATATTCTGTCTGCCTGATTACTTCCAATGCGATTGGCAGTGACACATTATGTCAGCAGGATTATATTTATGTGATCCCTGTTCAATATATGTGTCTTTATGCTTTACCGGAAATTCAGAATTCCATTTCGGGGATTTTATATGATGATGGCGGACCAGCATCTGATTACAGCAACGGGACCGGCTCTATTTGTGATTTCTTATTAACTCCTTGCACCGATACACTCTTTTTTACTTTTTCAGAATTTCAGGTGAGTGCGGGTGATTACCTGAGAGTTTATGACGGATCAGACAACCAGGGAACTCCTTTATGGGATGTCAGCAGCTATGGAGCCAATGGCCTGACAGGGAATATGTCCAACTCCGCCTTCGACACTACTTTAATATCATACTCAGGAAATATGTATTTTGAGTGGAGTGCAAATGCAGCCGGGACGAATAGGGGATTTATTGGAGAATGGATGGGTTCGCCCTCAATAGAACCTCCGCCATCAGCAAAATTCAGCTGTCCTGACACCGTTTGCCTGGATGTTCCTGTTACTTTTCAGAATTTGTCGTCGGGTGCTGATTTAAGGTATGCCTGGAATTTCGATGGTACAGGATTCACCCAGTCTATTGCAAAAAACCCGACTTATACATTCACCACCTCAGGAATTAACATTGTCACCTTAAATGTGATGAATTGTGGAGGAGACAGTACATTTGTCAAGAATGTTTTTGTTCTTGGCGGATCTGCAGCACCAACAGCAGATTTTACGGCTGATAATGTAAAGCCCTTCCGCACGATTGATGTGGTTAGCTTCACAGACCTGAGTCATGCAAATGCCTTAAACCCATTGGGTTGTGTGGATTATTGGCAGTGGTCCATTTCACCAGGCACGTATACGATAGTCTCCGGTTTTCCAAATGCTCAGAATCCAAAAATCACATTTAATGATACAGGATGTTATGCAGTGACCCTGGTGGCCGGCTATGGAAGCGGACGGGATACATTGACTAAAACATGCTATATCAAGCCAAATGACTATTGCATTCCCATTGTAAACAACCTGAATAATGATCTGGGAATATCCAAAGTGGAATTAGCCAGCATCAGCAATACCAGCTCCTCCGGTATAGTAAAATATTCTGATTTTGCAGGCAGTTATTATACCTACCTGGATGAATTTATGCAATACACCATTAAAATTTCCCGGAATTCATCCAATAATGCCATGACGCGCAAAGTATGGATTGACTGGAATATAGATGGTGATTTTGAAGATAGTGGAGAACTGGTCGTGCAGGAGGGAAACTCCACCACCCTGGTTTTCAGCGATACCTTTAGTGTGCCCAAGGTAAATAATTATGGCTCTACCCGTATGAGAGTGGGAGTTTGCATTGCCGGTTATCCCAACACAGCCTGTGGTCCCAATTTTTATGGTGAATTTGAAGATTACCGCTTAATACTGAGACCGTATTCCATTCCTCCTGAAATTAGCCTGACAGGTCCGGATACACTGGTGATCATGCAATGTCATGGATTTAATGATCCGGGCGCCACTGCCAGCAGTTTCTTATTTGGAAATATGACAAACCAGATCGTGGTTACCCATAATATAGATCCAAATTACCCCGGTGTTTATCAGATCAATTACACCGTCACCGATCCAAAAGGGAATAAGGCTACGAAGCCGCGAACTGTAATAGTGGTAGCTGAATCCAATGCTCCTGTCATCTCCTTAAAAGGGAATGCCGTGGATACCGTGAATGTATTTGATACTTACCATGACCCCGGTGTAAGCGCTAGCGACAGTTGCAGTGGCATAGACAGGATAGAGATAAATTCCAATTTGAATACGCAATTCACAGGGCATTATTCCATCGACTATAAGGCCTACGACAAGAACCTGAATAAGGCATCCGTCAGCAGGACAGTTCATGTGCTGGATACCGAAGCACCTGATCTTCAATTAATGGGCAGAGCCATAGATACAGTCGAGGTGAATACATCTTACACAGATTCCGGGGCAACATATACTGATAATTATGACAAAAATCCGGTGTTAACTGTTACTGGTTCTGTTAATATTTCTAAAATTGGAGTCTATAATATACTCTATGAAGTGACTGATTCAAGCGGCAACTATGCCAGCTTAACACGCACAGTTTATGTGTTGGACAGAACTGCCCCGCAGATTACGAGTAATTTCAATAATGGAGATAGCATATTCATAGAAGTATTTACCAGTGTTTTTGACAAAATAACAATCAGTTTCAGTGATAATTATGATGCAGCCATTGATCTCACTATGGTAGAAGCAGGATCCTATTATACTGAATTTTCACACGGACAGGCCACATTGATCGGATGTTTTGATTTAAGCTATACAGTTACTGATGCATCCAACAACTCTTCATTCATACAATTTATCGTATGTGTTAATGACAATGAAAAGCCCTTAATTACTATGCTTGGCAACCCGATCATCAACATAAAACGCTGGCATACGGCAGATACCTCAGAAATGTTGATTAATGTGACTGATAATTACGATCAAAATCCATTAATCTGGGTAAGTGGTTCCTATTATGATGATTATCTAAAACACGAACAAGAAGGATTTTACAATGTGGTATATCATGCGAAAGACCAGTCAGGAAATGAGGCAGATTCCGTGATAAGATATATTAATGTGCTGCCCAACAATTCTATTTTTGAGGATTTAAATGATCATTTTGTCACGTTGTATCCCAATCCTGCAAAAAATATCATCTATGTTCTACTGGATATACCGGATTCTGAATTTGCTGAATTGTGCGTTATGAATTCGCTCGGTCAATGCATAATCACTCAAAAGGTGATGAATATAAAACAGCAAATTCATACTTTTTCGCTTGCTGAAGTAGCGGATGGGATGTACATGCTACGGATAACAACAGAGAAAGGGGTCCTTGTTAAAAAGTTCATCCTGGCTAAATAGTCCCATAGTAAAATATCCTGGAAAGAGGCTTTCAGAATCAAATTGATAGAGATCTGATCCCTGAAGAATAAGTTGTCAGGAGAGTGAAGACATCACAGACTGCTGCGACAGCTTCCCTTTATTCTATAAGGATCAATGGCAGGCAGGATGTTTTTTTTAAGGTGGATATCAGGAGTAAATAAGTTCCCGGATCACCCCTGTAGCTTATTGGGATCAATGTAAAAGGTGGATGCACTTTGAACAGGTGATATGTCATGATTTCCTCACCTGTTAAACTGATGATCGATAGTTTTACTTCCTCTTCTGTATTTGATTTATACTTCAAATTAAAACTTCCTTGATTCGGATTCGGGTAGGCGGTTATTTTTATTTCATTAGCCGGCCATTTATTAATTGAGACAAAGGTTGAATCTGTTATGCAATAAAACCTGTAAAGCAGAACAAGTTCAGCATCTGCAGAGTTCCTGAATTCGAGTAAAGCATTTCCCGTGTCGCTATGATCTGCAGATGTAACAAAATGAAATGAAAATTCTTGTTTGGACAGAGCTGGAATAGTTACATTATTCACATCAATGTAATGGGGAAGACATACGTCTGTTGAGATCAGGCTTGTCCAGTTAGCTGGTATGTTATTTTCAAGACGGCTAATAGTGATCCCGATCGGACTTTGCGTATGGTTTACCAGCTCTCCCTTGATTTCAATTTCATTGCCTGGCTTTCCTTTGACAATAGTGTCCGTATACAATTCAAGTTCAAACACCTGGGAAAAAACAACAGTTGATAAAAACAGTAGAAAAGACAGTATATAAAAGATCTTTTTCATTTTATCTGATTAAGACTTTGCCATGAATTGTTTTATTTATTGCATCATGGATCTCGTAAAAATAAATTCCCCTTGGAAGATCATTCAGCTGCAAATTAAATTCATTCGTGTTATTTAGCTGAACACTCCTCACCAATTTACCCATGCTGTTCGTTAATCTCAAATCAGCCCGGATAGCTTTATTGAACTCAAAGGTCAGGTAATCGTGGACTGGATTAGGATATACTTTAGCAGCGGATTCAATCATTTGCTCCTGAACTGATGTAATAGCCAGTAAACTATCCATATCTGACATCATATTATGAGGAAGTTTATTAAACCAACCATGTTTTGCGAAAACAATTCCATTTGGATCGATTAAATAAGCATTATTAGGGGCGGGACCAAAGGTGAGCCACCAACTGTTGCAGGGGCCATCAATCAGTACCCGGTGAGTTATATTCATGCTGTCCAGCATATCGTTAACAATTGTCAAACGATCTCCATAAGTTATAGGTTGCCTGTATAATATACCTGCGGCTACATTAGCTGAAGTGGTCCAGACTGTTCCTGAATACGGACTCGTATCGATATCAGGATGGGGTTCAATTACATAAATGATAAAAATTGAAATGGAACTTCCGTAGGCAGTTGCTAAATTATCAATTGCTTTTACCTTACCCCTGAATACAGGACAGGTATAACTTCCTGCTACTAATAAGATGGGTTTCCCCTGTTGCAGTTCATCGGCCATATCGGTTCCCTGGTTGTTTACATCATATAATTTAAAGTGATGAATGGTATCTCCGGCTTGTAAACCACTGGAATTGAATGTTCCATCAGGATCAAGATAGAGTGGAATGTTACAAATGGAGTCATTCAGACCGGGCAATGAACTCAGACCAATGGACGGTTTAAGTGTTTGAGAAGTGACTTGTAACTGAAAGAAAAGAAAAAATGGTGTTATCAGGAGAATAAAAGTTTTGTATTTCATATCTATAATTTAAATATGTCCATACAAATATATCAAAATTCAGCAAACCGTATATTTAAAATCATTCACATCTCTTTATTATCATGAGGAGAGGTCGTTAGATTAGTTTTTGCGTTCAATTACTTATAACTATCTCTTAGTGAAATCAAGTAAAATTCTAATGCAAAGAATCAATGAATTGATAAAATTTGTTATATCGAACTCGTGTAATGATAGAAATTTTAATGAATGAAAATAATCTGTAACATTATAGAAGTTCTAATCGTCCTAGGGTTGAAACAACAAAAATATAATCAGATGAGAAAGATCACATTCCTTTTAGCTGTAATTTTAAGCATCACATTCAGCCTGCAAAGCCATGCTGATGGAGGATCAAAAAAAACAAAAAGAAATAATCCCATTCAATCTGTTAAAGTGATAGTTGAAGATCTTACAGTGAACTTTAACTTGAAGCTGTTAAAGAAAACATATTATAGAATGGTGCTGTTTACTGAAAATGGTGAGTACCTGAAGGTTCTGGACGAGGGCATGCATAAAGCAAAACTATATTCCTACAGGCTTGAAAAGGAAAAATTAGTCCCGGGGAAATACATTTGTCTTATTGAAACCGAAAAGAGTATCATGACACAGTTTTTTGAGATCGAAGACAAATTAGTTAGCGAAAAATTCCAAATCAGGCATGATAAACTAAATCATGTAATCAGCATACAAGCTCATAAAAAAGTTTGTGTAGTTCATGTTTTTAAGGAGGATGGCACTTTTCTGAAAATTTTCCAGGTAAAAGGGCAGAAGGATTGCAGTAAAATACGCATTAACAGCTCGGATTGGGAGCATGGAGAGTATTTCATACATATCCTAAGTGGAAATAAGCTGTACTCTGAAACTGTGAAGATTTAAGGGTTGGAATCAAAAATTAAGGTTGTTTCAATAGCTGGCAAGGTCCGGCTGAGGTGAAGGCGAACAAAGTAAATTGTTCGCCTTATTTTCTGAAAAACAACAGGAATACAATTGGCAAAATCAATCCTGCAACCGTAAGTATTGTCCCTCTCCATTTAAGACCATTTTTCCCTTTCAGGATAAACAAACCAGAGATGGCCATAAAAACCAAAGCCACGGCAAATATATCAGAAAACAAGGTCCACCACTTTTTCGGATCATAATGAAGGAAGTTCACCTGGTTGAAAAAAGGACGTTTGGATGTTCTTTCAATGGTCACAAATCCTAAATCCATATTCACAATAACGATCCCTCCCTTAATAAATACCTTCATTAAATCCGGACGGGGAAAATAATGATTTTTATAGCTCAGGTCTCCATCGTATTGAGCAAGCATGTTCTCGATAAACGCTTTATCCACATCTTCCTTTTGAATGGGTTCAATGGCATGATCTTCCAGTTTGATAATATAATTCGGATTCCAGGCTTCCAAATGATTAATCGCGATCCCTGAAACGGAGTAGATGATGATCATTCCTACAAAGAAATAGCCCAAATCACGATGGGTAGCCCGGTTCCATTTTCTCCATTTAAACTTCATAGTGTAACAATTAATATAAAGGTGGTATACAGTGTTCTCCTAATTGTCGTTTTTTTAATTGTTTCCCGGATGCAAGCTGTAAGCGATGAATTCAGCTTTAGACAAAATGTTGATCGGGAGAATTTTGTCAATTAATCCTTCAAGCTGACAAGCGCAGGAATGACGACTGTTTTATAAGTGTCTGACTTTAGTTCCAGCCTCTTTTGATTGCAAATAAAAGGGATTATTTCACTTTCTCGAAAGAGCTTACTTCGATAAAATATAGCCGCAGTATACCGTCCTTGCTTTCAGCTATCTGTTGCCTGTAATTTGCGTAAGGATCTCCATTGTCCTCTGAGCATGCGTGACTTTCTTCTGTTTCCACTTCCTTAACCTCCACATCATCCAGGTCTGCTTCAAGTGGAATATCTGTATCTATTTCGTCTTTTTCTACCAGGTCTGCATCTTCCGCTATTACCTCCACATTTTCTCCATCCACCACATCCACTTCAATTTCGGCATCTTCTTCAGTAAGCTCAGCTTCAGCTTCTGCATTTTTCTGGGCATCTTCTGCTTCCCATTCCAATATAGTTTCTTCTGTGATTTGTTCTTCCACCACTTTACCAGTAACCTTAAGCACTTCGCCTTCCAGTTCCATCGGAAATTCACTTAGGCCTTCCCCCGCAAATACAACCAGTTTTTTCTCATCATTGTCACCAATCAGGTGCATTTTTTTCCCTCCATGCCTGCACACATGAACACAGGTTCCTGTAATGCTTATGTTTTGATCAACGTAATTGGCAGCTTCATCGCTAAACGTATTGATATCAAGCTCGCTAATAGCATCTTTAGTGTTTTTATTTCCACAGGACACAAACAATGCGGAAGCAAGGAATACAAATAATAGATTTCTCATAAGATTATTAATTAGATTTAGTATTTAAGTTTTCGCGCAAAAATAGGAATTCCCTTTAAATAATTTACAGCCTAAAAGAATTAACAAAATAAGCGAAATAGCTAAAGTTGTATAGTTTTAGCCATAAATTTGACTAAAATTTGAATTATGTTTAACAACAAGACGATATTCATAACAGGAGCAAGCAGTGGAATAGGAGAAGCCTGTGCGCGCCTTTTTGCTCAAAATGGGGCAAAGCTGATTTTAGCTGCCCGCAGGTATGATCGCATTCAACAACTGGCTGATGAATTGGTGAAACAATTCAAGTCAGATGTTTTGTGTTTGAAGCTGGATGTCAGAAATCGGGAAGAAGTGAAAAATACGATTGAAAATCTATCAGTTCCATGGAAAAAGATTGATATACTGATTAATAATGCAGGCCTGGCTTCCGGGTTTGCCAAGCTTCATGAAGGGGAGATCGATGACTGGGAAATCATGATAGATACCAATGTGAAAGGATTGCTTTACTTAACCCGTCATGTGGTCCCTATTATGATGGAAAACGGGGGAGAGGGTCATGTGATTAATATTGGCTCTATTGCCGGCATAGCTGCATATCCTTATGGAGCCGTTTATTGTGGAAGCAAGGCTGCAGTACGTTTGATAAGCGATGGTTTGCGCATCGACCTGGTGGACACCCACATTCGTGTAAGCAATATACAGCCTGGTTTGGCAGAAACTGAATTCAGCCTGGTCAGGTTTCATGGAGATAGAGACAAAGCAGACAAAGTATACCAGGGTTTGGAAGCTTTAACAGGAAAAGATATTGCAGAAATGGCTCTGTTTTGTGCTAATCGTCCTCCTCATGTGCAGGTTTGTGAAATCACTGTGACTCCGACTCACCAGGCATCAGCTCAAAACGTATTTAAGACGGAGGGTTAATAATAACACCGCTTCCTAAACAAATCTTTTCCTGCTGATCATAGATCACTCCAAATTGACCGGGAGCAACACCGCTTATCTTTAGATCAGACTCGATCAAATGAACATCATTCACTGTTCTCAAATGGCCCGGGCTAAAATCAGGAGTATGTCTAATTTTAAATTTTATTTCAGAAGTGTTGAATAAATCAACAGCCGGATTAATGTAATTGAATTCCTTCAGGTAAATCCTGTTTTCGTATTGAGCTTCAGGATCATAGCCATGCGAAACATAGACTATATTTTCCCCGGCGTCCTTCCGGATGACAAACCAGGGGCCTAGGCTTAATCCCAAACCCTGTCTCTGACCGATGGTATGATACCAGAAACCCTTGTGTTTGCCCAGAATTTTACCACTTTCTATTTCAACAATATCGCCTTCCTTTTCACCGAGAAAGCGATTCAGGAAATCGCGGTAATTGATTTTTCCCAAAAAGCAAATTCCCTGGCTGTCAGGCCGGTCGGCACTGGGTAATTTAGCCCTGGCGGCCAGCTTCCTGACCTCCGATTTCTGCAGATCCCCTAATGGGAACATTAATCTATTCAGCTGGCTATGGGATATCTGCCCCAGGAAATAGGTTTGATCTTTGATTTTATCTTTTGCCGTTGAAAGATAAATCTGATTATTTATTTCAGATGTAGCAGCATAATGACCACTGGCTATTTTATCAAAATCTTTCCCGTACTTTTCATCAAAAGTCCCAAACTTTATCAATTTATTGCACATCATGTCCGGATTTGGGGTCAGGCCTTTCTTAACCGACTCAATATGATAACTGATGACCTTTTCCCAATATTCTTTGTGCAGGGTGACCACCTCCATTTTCAATCCATACTGACGGGCAATTTTCATCACTATGTCAATATCCTCTTTATAGCTGCAGTCCCAAAAACCATCCTCGTCTTCCATCGTAATGATGATATAAAAAAGGGTAGGAGTAAAGCCTTCTTCCTTGAGTAAGTGAACAATGGCTGAACTATCAACACCCCCGGATACCAGTGCTGCAATATTCATGTATTTAGTCCTGTAATTTGAAGGCAAAATTAGGGAATTAATGAGGAAGAGCTTAAATGTCAAATATCTTCACAACCCATACAACCATTTGTTTTATTAATTCGTCAGAAATTCAAATCAAAACACAATCAAATGAAAAAATCTGTAATCCTGCTCTTTCTTTTTGTATTTTCTGTATGTATTGTAATCGCACAAAACCGTCAATGGACTTGCGGAGATGATCTGGTGGACAGCCGGGATGGGAAATCCTATAAAACGGTTTTGATAGGGAATCAATGCTGGATGGCTGAAAACCTGAATTATGGGAGCATGATCCAAAGCACAAAGGCTGGTGGAGAGATGAAAAATGATGGGGTTGTAGAAAAATATTGCTGGGATAATAAGCTGGACAACTGTGATGGAACTGGAGGTGCAACTAAACTAGGAGCATTTTATGAATGGTCAGAAGCCGTTCAGAATTATGGAGGTCAGCCCCCCTTGCACGTGCAGGGAGTTTGTCCGGATGGATGGCATATTCCATCCAGGAATGAATTCAATCAATTAATGACTGACCTTGGAGGCTCCAATGTAGCAGGAGGAAAGATGAAGGAAGGAGGGAGTTCAGGTTTTGAAGGAATACTGACAGGTTACAGGTGCACTATGAGTGGCAGTTTCCGTAAAAGTGCCATGGGAACCACATGGAGTGCCTATTATTGGGCAGCAGAACAGTCAGATGCTTCGAATGCCTTCTTTTATGAGTTGAGTGAATCAAACAATATATTTAAGCTGTGTGCATTCTCGCCCTTTACAAAATCGCTTGGAAATTCTATTCGCTGTATTGAGAATACCTCTAGCTCTATTGATGAAAATGAAAATTTCGGCTTCCATATTAAAAACATTAATACAAATGGTTTGAATAAAGTGAATGTTGTATTAATTGCAGATGAGGCAGGGAATTGTAGTTTTTCCATTATAGATCTCAATGGGAAGGAATTGATGCAAAAGGATTACCATATCTCCATTGGACTGAATAAAATTGAGCTGAATGTGGCCAATGCCGTAAAAAATGCTATTTATTTATTGAAACTAACGAATAATACATTTCAAAAAACCGAAAAAATTATCTTCAACTAAGGGAAAGTATCTTTTCTGTTATTCGCTGATAAACTCGTTTATCATTTGCAATAATGCTTTCCTGGCAATGGGTTTGGAAAGGTAACCATCACAGCCTGCTTCACGGCATTTTTCCTTTTCACCCGGCATGGCAAAAGCTGTTTGTGCGATGACCGGAATATCGGCCCTGAGTTCTTTTATCATTTGTGTGGCATCATAACCATTCATCACGGGTAAATGGATATCCATTAAAATGAGATCATAATAGTCAGCATCTTTTTTAAATATTTCAATGGCTTGCATTCCATTATGCGCTCTGTCGATGGTTACACCTGTAATTTCAAGAGAATATTTTAGATATCGATAATTGGATTCTTCGTCCTCTACTATCATGATTTTCTTGTCATTCCATTTAAAGGAGGATGTCTGACCTGACTTGACCTCTTGCGCCTCATAACGCCCTGCAGCTTCAAAGGGAATAGTCAGGAAGAATGTGGAACCTTCACCCTCCTTTGATTCAACCCGCATATTTCCTTCCAGCAATTCTGCCAGGCTTTTACAAATGGCCAATCCCAAACCTGCGCCACGTGTGTTTTTAAAACCTTCGCTTTCCACCTGCTTAAACCGGCTGAAAATTTGATGCTGATCTTCTTCAGAAATGCCCACTCCGGTGTCTTTTACAAAAAACTGCAATAACTTTCGATCATCGATAATTCTGTATCCAAATTCAACATAGCCTTTATCCGTAAACTTGATAGCATTCGAAATCAGGTTAAACATCACTTGTTTTAGCCTGTAAGAATCTGTTTTAATTTTTAGATTTTGTGTGTTGGCTGGTGTGGTGAGTTTTAAATCAAGTATTTTATCCGGGTCACGTACTACATTGTCATTAAATGAAACCAGCAGTTCATTTAATATTTGATTGACAAGACAATCGGATTTATTGATCTCGATCTGTTGAGATTCAAGCTTTGCCGTATCCATTATATCATCCAGGATAGTCAGCAGTGATTTCCCGTTTTCACAAATTATTCCGATATACTCCTTCCGGATGTCTGTTGTGATATCCTCTTCTGATAATAATTCTGCAAATCCCAATATGGCATTCATGGGTGTGCGTATCTCGTGCGACATATTGGCGAGAAAAGCATCTTTGAGTTTATCTGATTCTTCGGCACGACTTTCAGCCAGCCTGAGTTTTTCAGTCAGCATGTCCACCTCGTCCTGAAGCTCTTCTATTTTCTTTTCTATTTCTTTTTCATTCAGATCTGCAGGCATATTCTTAATTGGTCAATCTCCTTATGGACAGCAATAATAAGGAATATAGATTTTGTTCCGGAGATAAATTTTCCTCTTGTTGTTGATAAGGCATTTGATTAAATTTGAATTAAAACATTCTATTGATGTCCTATATTAAAGAACGGGTAAAATCCCTTATCAACAGTTATCTGAGTCCGGGCTCTGTTGCTTTTGGATATTATTCTGTTCATTGCGAAATGGTTACGATGAAGGCCCTGGAAATAGCTTCTTTGAATAAGGATAAGCATCTTGACCTGGATATTATTTATCAATCAGCTATGCTGCATGATATCGGCATCTGCCAGGTTCATGCTCCTGCTATTGGGTGCTTTGGCAAATTTCCTTACATCGCTCATGGTTACCTGGGTCGTGAAATTCTCGAAAAAGAAGGATTCACCCATATTGCCCCAGTTTGTGAGAGACATATTGGAATGGGTATTAGCAAGGAAGAAATTATTCGTTTAAAGATGGAATTACCGCACAGGGACATGATCCCTTTAAGCAATGAAGAGAAATTAGTTTGCCTGGCTGATAAATTCTATTCAAAATCTTCTGACAAACTGGAACATGAGAAGTCCCAGGAGTCTATTCGCAAAGGACTTTTAAAGTATGGTCCTTCCAAAGTGGAAAAGTTTGACGAGCTGCTGAAGTATTTTAGGGTAGAGAAGGGTTGGGTGTTATAAGTTTCAGGCTGCAATTACTTCATTGGATATTCGGTGTTCAATATTCTTTATTCTATTGCATTGTTATCAGAATTGAAGTGAAGGATTGATCTAAAGACTGAATGTTTAAATTGGGATTTATACAATGCTATTTCTTCGTGAATCTACGTGTTATTAAAAATTTTACACGAAGACACTCGAACCTGCTTGCCATCAGGCAGGGATTTTCACAAAGCTACACGAAGATAAATCTTTGGTGAATAGAAGGAAATAAAGTGGTTCAATTTTGCCAAAAATCATTCAACCACTAAACAGCTTAATCAAGTGGATTTTTTCTTCTTTTTCTCCGCTCTTTTTCTTTTCCTTTTTTCCTTTTTCGTTTCAGAAGAAAGTTTTTCAAACTCTTCCAGCTTCTTTTTCAATTCTTCATCCTGGCTCACTACTGTTTCATTCAAATCCACTTTCTTATCTGCATCATAAATTGCAATAATGGATTTCATTTGTATCACACCTGGCTTTACGTTAATATTACATCGCTCTACTACTGTTTTTAATTTCTTGACGGTCTTGTCGGGCATTTCAATTTCAAATACTTCCTGGTAATCAATCGGGCCATCAAAAACAAAAGGGGCTTTATAATAATTTGCCAGATCAACAGTAGTGATGATTTTTTCTTTGCCAAATATTTTGGTTTTAATATCCAGGTAAGCATGGGTTAGCTTAAGTTCCAGTTTGTTCGTTTTTGGATTGTATGTCACATCCAATAAGCCTGATACCCGATCTTCATATTTGATGGGTCCGGCTTTCACTTTCACATCAGCTACAAACAATGCTTTGTTCTCTTCCAGTTTTATTCTGGTGTTTTCAACCAGCCAGCTGTACTTTCCTTTAATCATTAATAGCTGGTACTCATCTTCATCAGATATGGATCCTACAGCAGCTAACACCTTATTTATCATTTGATCAGAAATAGAAATGGTCAAATCACTTTTCTGAGCATATCCGGTTAAATTCATCATCATAAATGATATTATAAGCGTTGTAAGGAGTCTTAATTTTTTCATAAAGGGTTTAATTATCCATGATATCATCCATTTTTCTTCTCTCTTTTTTCGTGGGTCTTCCTAATCCCCTGGGGCGGTGAAATGCTGAGCGCAAAGCGATTTGATGGTTTATAAGCTCATCTTCGGGTGTCAGATCTTCCATATATTGGGATACCAGTGGGGCCCCAACCCGTTTTGACAGGTAAGCGAGCACTTTGTAAATCCTGTTTAATCCATCCTTAAAAAGATGGATTTCATCTCCAATCTGTATTTTGCTTGCTGCTTTGGCTGATTTCCCGTTTAGCTTCACTTTTCCTCCTTCACAAGCTTCTGCTGCCAGTTTCCTGCTTTTATAAATCCTGACAGACCATAGCCATTTGTCTAACCTCACTTTGTCCCTTTCTGCATCAGCTGTATTCATCAATCGATTTGGATCAAGATTGTTTATCAAATTCCTGTAAAGTATCCCTTGCGATGAGCTTGTTGCCAGACCTAGCCATCCTGCAATTCAATCGGGTGATGCAATGATCCTTATTTTTTGCATTTCGTACAATAATATTCTTTGACGAATGGATTGTCAAAAACCTGGAAACTGAATTTATCTCCACTAAAAAGCTCACAATAGCGCCTTGGATTCATTGTTTCAGAGCGGCTTAATGCTTTCGCAAAACTATTCGACATCAGTTTTGCCGGATTCATCGCACAGAGGGAAACGTAGGTATAAAGGAACTCCTCATCCACATCTTCGCCTTTGATAAAGGGTTCCATTAACTTCAGAGCAAATTTATAATCTTTGTATTTAATAAATAATTGAGCCAATTCCAGGGAGTTCTGCCAGGTGGTTTCATCCAAATGCACGATCTTCTTTATTTTAGCAAAGGATTTGACGACCAGCGGACTGGGATTTTTTAAGGTATCATTGATTTTGATTAACCTGAATTGAAAGTCCAGGTTCAGCATATCCACCAATTCTTTTTCCAGTTTTATATTATACAGCCCGTCAATCAGGTTTTGCATATCCGCTATTTCTTTATTATCCGTCAGTTCATTGGTATGCACATCGCAATATATTTTATTGTAAAAAATGTAAGGATTTTCTGGTGAATATTTATGCAATTGATAAATGCGGTCACAATAGTCATCCGTAAGTTTGTTTCTCAGGGCTATCTTTTCAAGAAACAACTTGTTTACTAGAAAAGGTGCGTTTTCAGCAGATTCAGGGATTTCCATCGTACTTCCCAGGTCTCCCTTATAAATTCTCTCAACGACCCTGTTTAAAATGTATTTCTGGATGGAGAAGGCAAATGGAATATCGTCACTTGTAATTTCACGATTGAATTTATCCAAAACAAAGGCCTGTTCTTTATCCCCCTGTATATCATAAGTCACTTTCATTTCAATTTCAGCATAACGATGATTAGCCAGTATGGGTTCCAGCTGATCCAGCAAATTATTGTTTACAATATATTCCCTTGCATATTCCCTGGTATTGTCTGCCAGCTGAGACCATTTAGTGGACAGTATATCATTTCTGAAATTTTCCCAGGCATAATCTGTCTTTATGCTGGAAATAAACTTATCCTGCTGCCTTTTTTCAAGTGCATTCACAATGCTCTCTGCTCTTTTCTTTTGCAGCATCAGGTTTTTTTCATCACTTCCTTCAATAGAAGAATAAGCCGAGATGGAAAGCTCCAGAATAAAGAAATCAGGTTTATTCAAAGTAAGAAGAAACTCTTCAATATCTTCAGACTTATACACAAATTTGTTCTTTTCAAAAGGAATAGTGAAATACAAAGTGTTGGTATCTGGTTTGGGGACATAATAACTCTCAGTAGGAATGGTAACTGTATCAGGAACCAGGACCAGGGGATTGAAATAATCTGCATCGCCTGTTTCCACGTAGGTTTGCGTAATGGATCTGCAAACATGCTTGCTTTGAATTACCAGTAGGTTCAACTCATAATTCCCGCTAATTTCATCAGGCATTTCTCCCAGTACCAGCATGAAATCCTTTACACGTTTACCCGGCACCATATTTTTTTTATAGATTTTTTTGGTGTACATGGGTTTTAGCAGGACTCCTTTATTGATATGATCATAATCCACTATATTATCCATTCTGCACTCGTATTGATCTTTCTGGACAATGTCCACGGCAAAACCATCCTTTTTATTCCTGAGAATACGCTTGAGGGCTTTTACATTCTCGTTATAATGAAAATAGATGCTATTGTCTTTTACATAAAGTGCCTTCTGCAATTCTTCAATATTCTCGAATTTAGCGCATTTGCGACAGGATTTTACATCATATTTCTTTAATCCGTACTTTTTGGTTGTATAGGGATAATCCATCGTATTACGCATCTTAGCCCCTAAATTGAAGGTATAATGATTTCCAAAAACAACAGATGCAAATACTTTCTTCCCGTCATAATCTACCACGGCACCAATACCAGAAAAAATGTATTCAGGCTTATCAATGATGATTTTTGTTTTCTTTCTTCCAATCCATTTACCCACAATCTCTTCTGCCACTTCCAGGTATGTTCGTGCTTCCCTTCCGCTTTTAATGTTGGCTTTAAATACGATTTCTTCTGCCAGACTTGTACCACCATAAAGGATTACCCGCTTAGCCGTTGTTTTTTTATTGCCTTTATTTTTTAAAGTGACTTCCTGTTTGGTTGCCATGAACAGTGCCTGGTCATCAGCAGCTTTTTCAAGCACTTCATTGTTTATCAGTTCTTCCAAACCTTCATCATTACGATAGCGGTTCAATTCTGAAAGTATAATTTCAACCATTAATTCCGGCCGGTAAGATTCAGGATCAATTTGATCGTAGTAACTCGCCGGATATTCCTGAGCTTTTAACTCTACTGACAGACAAAGAAAAAGAAGAACAATAATTTGAATAAGAGGGTGTACTATTTTTTTCATAGGCAATGAATAATTGAACAATAAATTTTTAAATCAAACTTATACCTTGAATAAGCAATTTTCATAAACCATCAAAACTATTAAAAAAAGCGTAATTTAACAGCCTTAAATGCCTTAATTAATCAAGGAATATTAATTCAGCCGCTGTTTTACGAATTATGCAATTCAGAAAGATAAATTCAGTTTAAACAAATAATATATTAAGGCAAAGCAAAGTCAGGTATTTCGAACAAATTTTATCTGCAAAGCCTATATTTGTATCAAAATCAAAAAAACATGACTTGGATTATTTTGTTATTAGTGGTAGGTATTGCACTGTTCTTTGTTGAATTGTTTTTTGTTCCGGGAACAACAGTAGTAGGAGTTCTTGGAATAATACTGCTTGCACTCGGTATTTATTTTTCTTATTCTGACCTGGGAAATAAAGCCGGTCATATTACCGTGGCAATTACTTTCCTATTACTCATCATCATCATCCTCATTGGCGCTAAATCCAATGTCTGGAGTAAGCTCTCTAACAAGGATCACCTGACAGGAAAAGCAAATATCATCGAAGAAAATGAGGTTCAGGCTGGTGATACAGGCATTTCTGTTTCTGCTATCAAACCGATAGGAAAAGCACGGATAAATAATAAAAATTACGAAGTGAGGTCTGTGGGAGATTACATTAATACCAACACGAAAATAAAAGTGATCAAAGTGCAGGGCAACCGAATTACAGTTGCTGTGAATACACCTGAAACGACCAAATAAGACCTATTTGAAGAGCAAAGCTCCAAAACATATCACCACCTTCCCAGTTGATTTGGAGCATAAACTTGAATTTGATCAGCTTCGTCAGTTATTGGCAGAATTATGTGTTTCAGATCTTGGATCAAATGAGGTTCAGAAGATCTGCTTTTATACCTCCATCAGTAAAATATCTGAATTGCTGAGAGAAACTTCAGAATTTAAATACATTTTAAACAAGGGCTATTCATTTCCCATTACTCATTACCTGGATCTCTCCTCCTCCTTAAAAATACTGTCCATTGAAGATTCAACCCTGGGAGCTGAAAGTTTTCAGCAGTTAGGGCAGGTCTTAACAACTATCCAAAAAATATTTGCTTTTTTCAAGAAATACAAAGAAGAATTACCCTGTTTGTCGCAGATGCTGGAAGATGCTGAATGGGAGCCGGTTTTGCTGAAGAAAATTGAAACTATCATTGGAGATGATGGAGAAATCAGGGATAATGCCTCTAAAGCACTTGCAGAGATCAGGAAGAAAATTAAGAAGGGACAGGCTGAAATGGAGCGGATTTTTATCAGGGTGCTCAAACATTGCCGGACCAATAAATGGCTGCAGGATGAAGAACAAAGTGTAAGAAGGGGAGACCAGGTGCTGGCAATTGAATCCAAGTATAAGCGAAAGGTGAAAGGCCTGATACTGGATGAATCCTCCACGGGAAAAACCACTTTCATCCAACCCGAGGAAGTAGTACAGCTCAACTATAAACTCTATGCCTATTTCCAGGAAGAAAAGAAGGAGATAGAGCGCATTCTTAGAGAATTATCAGATTTTTTCAGGCCCCATCTTCCTCCACTTCTACATTATCAGTACCTTTTAGGACGATTCGATTGTATACGAGCCAAAGCCAAACTGGCCATACAGCTGAAAGCGGATGCTCCGAAACTGGTCGAGCAGCAGCAAAGCGAACTCATTCAGGCATTTCATCCATTACTCTACCTGAAAAACCTGGAAAAGGGAAAAAAGACGATTCCCCTTGATTTAAAATTGGATCCAGATCATCGCATGTTAATTATCAGTGGTCCGAATGCTGGTGGAAAGTCGGTTTGCCTTAAAACAGTGGGCTTATTGCAGCTCATGCTTCAGGCCGGCCTGTTAATTCCTCTTCACCCCAATTCATGCATGGGTATTTATGATCATATGTTCGTGGATATTGGTGACAATCAATCCATTGATAATGAATTGAGTACCTATACCAGTAAGCTGTCCAACATGAAGTACTTTTTAGAGCATTCCACCTCCAACACTTTGATTCTACTGGATGAGTTTGGAGCAGGTACTGATCCTCAAATTGGGGGCATCATAGCAGAGTGCATGCTGGAAGAACTGAATCAAAGAAGTGTTTTGGGTGTGATTACCACACATTATACAAATTTGAAAATATTTGCTTCTGAAAATGAAGGAGTTATCAATGGAGCCATGCTTTTTGATTTGGAAAATTACAGCCCCACTTACCAACTTGAAATTGGAAGACCCGGTAGTTCATATGCCTTCGAACTGGTTCAAAAAATAGGCTTTGAGCTAAATTTTACGGAACGAATACAGGGAAAAATAAAAGAGGACCAGCTGATGCTCGATTCCTTGCTGGTCAAACTGCAGGAAGAGAAAAAAGATCTGGAGAAACAGCAGTTGGATTTGAAAAAACAAAAAAATCAAGCTGATAAATTGCTGGAAGAAAACATCCGTTTCAAACAGGAGATTGCAATTAAAAAGAATGAAATAATCCATGATGCCAAATTAAAAGCGCAGAGATACATTGAACGCATGAATCAGCAGTTCGATAAACTGCAGAAGCAATGGCAGGATGAAAAGAATGATGAAAAAAAGGCAGCTAAATTAAAAACTGCCAGGGAAAAACTAAGGCAGGAACAAGAAATCATACAAAAACGGTTAAAGAAGAAACAAATTCCCGCTAAAAAGCAGTTAAAAAAAATAAAGATTAAAGTAGTAGCGGGTCAACAGGTGGTTTTGGATGACAGGGAAGAAGTGGGATTTGTGGAGTCTGTTGACAAGAATAAGGCAGTGGTGATTTTTGGCAATATTCGGGCGAAGGTTGAATTGGGAAGGCTTCAGGTAATAGATACTGATCCCGCAAAACAAACGGTGGATAAAACCCGGATCATTCGGTCCGGAGAAAGGGCGCAAGCATTCAAGCCGGTTCTGGACCTCAGGGGACAGAGAAGGGAAGAAGCTGTAAACCTGACCGAGAAGTTCCTGGATGATGCCTTATTGAGCCATTTTAAGTCTTTAAAGATTATACACGGCTACGGGGATGGCATTTTAAAAAATGCTATACGGGATACATTGAAGAAGTATAATTTCATAATAGAGGTCAAAAGTGAGAGCTTTCAATACGGTGGGGACGGAGTGACTTTAGTTGAACTGGAATGAATAATATTCTCCCTAATTCCTCATAAAATGTGAATAGTTTCGGTAGATAGCTGGGAAGGATCTCTGATCTATTGCCTAATAAATTGATTTACTACACTTTGCATTCAATAAAATCTTCCCCAAAATTGTGTATAATTGCCCCTGTTTTTATCAGGTTTGCCCTTATATTAATCGTACCTTCGCGCAAGCGTTAAAGCAAATACAACAAACTAATTACGAATGCTTTAATTAGAAAAATAGCGAGGATAAATGGAAGAATTTCAAGGAAGGGTTATTCCGGTAGATGTGAACGAGCAAATGAGATCAGCCTATATCGATTATTCGATGTCTGTTATCGTTTCCCGTGCATTGCCTGATGCAAGAGACGGACTCAAACCGGTTCACAGAAGAGTATTATACGGCATGCGTGAATTAGGCGTGTTGCATAACCGATCGTATAAAAAATCAGCCAGGATAGTTGGAGAGGTGTTGGGAAAGTATCATCCTCATGGAGATACATCCGTATACGATACCATGGTCAGAATGGCCCAGCCATGGTCACTGCGCTATCCACTGGTGGACGGACAGGGAAACTTTGGATCTGTTGACGGGGACAGTCCTGCAGCAATGCGTTATACAGAAGCACGCCTGAAAAGAATAGCCGAAGAATTATTAACAGACCTGGATAAGGAAACAGTGGAATTCAGGCCCAACTTTGATGAATCCCTGACCGAACCCTCGGTTCTTCCTGCTAAGTTTCCGAACTTACTGGTCAACGGAGCTTCAGGCATAGCTGTGGGAATGGCAACCAATATGGCACCACACAACCTGTCCGAAGTGGTCGACGGCACTTTGGAATACATTGATAATAATGATATTACGATAGAGGAATTAATGCAATTCGTGAAAGCTCCTGATTTTCCAACCGGGGGAATCATTTATGGCTATAGCGGAGTGAAAGAGGCCTTTGAAACCGGACGCGGGCGCATCGTGATGCGAGCCAAAGCCAGTATCGAGGAGCTGGAGAACGGCAAAGAAAGAATCATTGTTTCTGAAATACCCTACCTGGTCAATAAGGCATCCATGATCATGAAAACAGCTGACCTGGTGATGGCCAAAGTCATCGATGGGATATCTGATATTAGGGATGAATCTGACCGGGATGGCATGCGAATAGTATATGATCTGAAACGGGATTCCAATTCACAGGTGGTGTTGAATACATTATTTAAGTACACACAGCTTCAATCCTCATTTAGTGTGAATTCCATTGCACTTGTGAAAAACAGGCCACGAAATCTGAACCTGAAAGATCTCATTAAGGTCTATGTGGAACACAGGCATGAAGTAACAGTAAAAAGAACTAAATACGACCTGAAAGAAGCCAAAAAACGGGCCCATATCCTGGAAGGATTGATCATAGCTGTCGACAATATTGATGAAGTGATCAGCATCATTCGTGCTTCCAAAACACCGGATGTTGCTAAAAGCGGCTTGATGAAGAGATTCAAGCTGTCAGACGCTCAATCCAAAGCCATACTGGAAATGCGTTTACAGCGGCTTACCGGATTGGAAATTGATAAATTAAGAGCCGAGTATGATGAGATCTTGCAACAGATCAAGCGTCTGGAGGAAATTCTGGCGAATAAGGATATCCGGATGCAGATCATTAAGGATGAACTGCTTGAGATAAAAGAAAGATATGGGGATGAAAGAAGGACGGAGATACAACACAGCGCGGAAGACATCAACATCAAGGATATTATTCCCAATGAAGAAGTGGTGATCACGATTTCCAACAATGGATATATCAAGCGTACGGTGCTAACTGATTACAGAACGCAGCACAGGGGAGGGAGAGGAGCAAAAGCAGCCCAAAAAAGGGATAATGACTTCTTCAAGCATATTTTTATATCCAAAACCCATAATTATTTGTTGTTGTTCACCGACCAGGGCAAATGCTACTGGCTGAACGTATATGAAATACCGGAAGGAGAAAAGAATACCAAAGGGCGACCGATCCAGAATGTCATGCAGCTTCAGCCAGACGAAACCATTAAAGCATTTGTTTCTGTTGAAGACCTGACCGATGAGGAATACCTGAACAACACCTTTATTGTTTTTGCCACAAGAAAGGGAATAATTAAGAAAACGACCCTTGAAGCCTATTCAAGGCCACGACAGGGAGGAATTATTGCCATTACCATCCATGAAGAGGATGAACTGATTGAAGCGCTTAAAACGGATGGAAACAGTTTCCTGATGCTGGGTTCCAATTATGGTCAGTGTATCCGCTTTCATGAAAGCCAGGTCAGACCCATGGGAAGAGGCGCAGCCGGGGTGATCGGATTGAGGTTATCCCAGAAATTCACGGATGACTACGTAGTGGGCATGCTGGCGGTACAGGATACATCTGAAACCATTATGGTTGTGTCGGAAAATGGATATGGAAAACGATCACAGGTGGAGGACTATCGAATAACCAAAAGGGGAGGGAAAGGTATCAGAACACTTCATATTACAGAAAAAACGGGTAAGTTGGTGGCACTGGGAAATGTCACTGAAGAAGAACAACTGATGATAGTGACCCGCTCAGGGATCGCTATTCGAATGAAGATCTCCAATGTGAGGGTGATGGGAAGATCCACCCAGGGAGTTCGCCTGATCCGGATTCATGAGGGGGATGAAGTTGCCAGTGTGGCCCGCATATTGGGAGATGATGATTTTGATGAAGACAATGGCATGGATCATGAAGATATGCTGGTTGATATAAATGAGCAGGAAGCGGAGGATAGTCCGGAGGAGATGGATGCTGATGAAGAAAATGACGGAAGCGAGGATGATACAGAAAATGAAGAAGAGAAAAATGAGGAATAGGACAGCCGGGAGAATTGAAAATGTACACAATTACTCAGGCAAAATTCGCAATCACTAATTATTTTGGCTAAAAATCTGCAATGACATTATATTTGAATTGATTTATTATATCGAATTAAATAAAAACACATGAAAGAACTGAGCCTTTTAATTCTCGGACTGACACTGACTGCTGCAATAGGGAATGCACAGCCAGCCAAGAGAACTTCGGCCTGGACCTATTTAAATGATAAGCAATACGCCAAGGCCATCGAATGCATTAATGTAGCTGCAAAACACGAATCCACCATACAGGATCCAAAAACATGGCATTTCAGGGCCATGATCTATCACGATATAGCTATTAATGAAGATACAGCTGTTCAGGCGCTGGCAAATGATGCATTGACTGAATCCCTGGAATCTGTAAAGAAAAGCAATGAATTTGATGCGAAAAAGAAATTCAAGGACAAGAATAATATGATTCTCAAAGACCTGGCTTTGTTTTTCTTCAACACGGGAATCGATAACTACAATGCTGCTGTTCAGTTGATGAGGGATGATGCAGAAGCATCTAATTTGAATTTTACCAAGGCTTTAAGTCGTCTTGACCAATACTTTGAATCTGTGAAACTTATGGGATTAGATTCCGTATATGTTATCTATGAATTAGCGAAATACAATATCAATTATCTGGACATATACCAATATGCAGGAACAGCAGCAGATCAGATCGGGAAGAAGCAAAGAGCTAAGTCCTTGTACAATGGTCTGGTGGAAATGAAGTATGACGGGAGCCTGGCTTATATCAATTATGCAGATATACTGGTTCAGGAAGAAGATATTGACGCTGCACTGGAGATCATCGATAAAGGAAAAGCCAATGTAAGCGATCCTGACAGGGCCAAGGATTTAACCATTAAAGAGCTTCAAATATACCAGCAGGCAGGTAAATTAGATGATTTGATCGCCAAACTGGAGAAAGCGCTCACGGATGATCCGAAGAATATCAATTTGGCCATTACACTGGCAGAATCTTATTTTACTATTTCTGAGAAATTTGCTGATGATAAAAAGGTGGATGAAGCAGATCAATTCAGGGAGAAAGCCATCGAGACATTCAACAACTCATTGAGTTTATTAGGGGAAGAGGACAATGAATTGAAATTCCTGATCAACAATAAGATCGGAACTATTTATTTCAATAAGGGAGTGGATATTTACAATGCATCGCTTGATTTACGTGATGCCGAGAAGGAAGAAGAAATCAAGAAAGTGTATATGGGCTATTTTGAGCAGGCCATTCCTTACCTGGAAAAATCCATGGAAATCAAGCCTGGCGACAAAACTGCAATCCCGTTGCTGATCAACATTTACCTGAGAAAGGGTGATATGGAGAAAGTGACTGAACTCACAAAATTGAAGAATCAGTAAAGAATGAGGAGAGAGGCAGTGATTCAGCTGCCTTTCTATTTAAAAATCCTATTTAACATAATATAAATTATGTAACAAATATCTTGCTTCATAACAACCAGTATCAATTTCATTAAAAGTATTGATTATTATACACTTAACTTGTTTCAAGAGTTTAACGAAGCGTCTCTTGCCTTCCGGCCGAAACGCCAAAGTGCAGGCAGGGAAAATAGTATAAAATAAAGTCTCCTGACTTTTGTACTTAATCCCGCTTTTAGAGGTTTTTCAAAGACCGAAGTCTTTGACGTATTAAAACCACCCCTCCTTACCGAACAGGCAGGCAAGTCACCCTTCGGAAGACTTGCTGGAACTATGGAATTGCTGGAACTTTGAACATGCTGGCACATTGGGGACATTTGAATTTACAAAAAAATAAGTTCATTAAGACTACGATCTAGCGATCGAAACAGCATCTTGGGCTATTTCTGTATAATCTTCCCGGATAAAAAATCCAATCGTGCTTTTCCTATCTGCCTGGAAAAAAGCCCCTTTTATTATCCCGGATTAAATTTCCCTCTTCATCCTGCAGTTCTCCTTTTGTCCATACATCCTTTATAAAACGTGCCTGTGCTTCGCCATTGAATTCATTCCATTTCTTTTTTTTCCTGTTATTTATTTCACGCTGCTAGTTATATGCATCCACGATAAAAGCCTGCGCAACCAAAGTATCACTTGCATAACTGTTTCCACGGTGCTGGTATTGCCATATGTGTATGGCTTCATGAAGCAATACATCCATGGAAATCCCTTTGTTTTTAATATATATGCTGTTCCCCGGGACAAATATTCTCGTATTCAAACCAAATATTCCGCTGTGTTTCTCAATGATACTGATGACAGAATTGTTCAGGCCTTTAGCAAACACTCTCCGGAGGTCAGATATTTCAATTGCAGTGAGTTTTCTAGCAATAGCCTGAGCATAAACAAGGGATTGCAAACATGAAAAGGAGTGTGCCAGTATGATACTAATTGTACCCATAATTGGGGAAACCAACTCCCCAAAGCCTTTGCGCATCATAAAAGATCCCCTGCCTGCGCATTTTGCAAATCTGTGCCCCTATTCCCCACCTACTGGCGCAAGCGTCCTCCCACCCTCTGGCGCAAGCGTCCTCGCTTGTGCCCCACCCCCATTACTTTATTCAAACATTAATAATCCAAAAATATTAATTAATGTAATTTTGAGTAAATTACTTTAATCGAAAAACCATACATCACTTCAAAATTTCTGTAATCATATTATTAAGTGGATAAAAATAATCCGGAAATAATG
>JADHTG010000025.1 GCA_016776505.1 Bacteroidota bacterium | reverse complement strand
AATTTATTATTCGCAACATCCAGCACCAAAGTAAGCCACGACTGGTCCGAAACAGCGTTCCAGCTTGACAGGCTCGTAAAGACATCAAAAACAAATGATCCTCCTGATGTATCAAATGTATGGCTGTCCTGTGAGACTTCCAGATAATCGGTTTGAGTGGCATTATAATCTCTCAGGTTTGACATGGACTGGCTGAATGGCCCCTTATTGGTTTGCCCTCTTAAAATAGTAGGGAAACAGCTGTCATATTTCACCACATTGACCTGGTAGAACACCAGGCCGGATGGGGGATTCAGGTCTGAATAGGAATTCAAGTTGCTGGGTACAGAATCCAGTAAAATAATGTTAGCAGGAGTAGTGCCCCTGTAAATTTTATATGAACTGAATTCAAAACCTTCATAATGACTCCAGATCAGGTTATTTTCACCACTGGTTCCTGTGTTTGCTGACAGGTGTATGGTCTTGTGATGTTGACTGGGTGCAGATTCAATATTACAGGTATCTACCAATGATATTTTATACCTGTTCGACCGTTGTTGGGGAACAGAAGCTGTATCCAGAAATACGCTTACTGAATCATATGGTAAATAACCTATCAAATTATAAACATTGGCCTGGAATCCTTCTTTATAGATTTTATAACCCTGGATGACATTGGACTGCGGCCTTTCCCATGCAATCAGGTTTTTCTTTGAAATCGTATCTACAGTCACCAAACAGATTTCAGGTTTTTGCAACAAGGAAGCATTCACACTAAAGGGAGTTGATGTTGCCTGGCATCCATAGATATCTGTCACTGTCAGGAAATATTCCCCTGACTCTTTCACGTATATACTTGTTCCATTTGCCCCTGTCGACCACTTGTAAGCTGAATAAAAAGTGGTATTGAATAACCGCATACTATCTGAAGAACAAGGCCTTATACTTCCTTCAGATTGAATGATTGGTTCAACTATCGGATAGTTGTTTAATATAAAGGGAATGGATACCACCGAACAGGATGTGTCGTTCACAATGACCTGGTAGTTGCCTTTTTCTTTCGCATAAAGTGTACTGTCATTTTCACCTATCAATACGTTTCCTTCATGTGTCCAGATGTAATTTAACACATTGCCTGTTGTAGTTGCTGTAATCAGTAAACTGTCATGCTTGCATATGATTGGAATGCCGGAATAGGTAATTTCCACTGTTATAGGGCAGGGATTTACAGATCCTCCTGAACACAAAATATAGTCTTCACGCGAGAAGGTATCCTTGCAACCTGTTTGCTGATGCTCTGCAGTCAAAGAAACACTGTATGTTCCATTGTATTTATAATTGTGAAATGGATCTGAGTCAAAGTCAATATTTCCATCTCCAAACAGCCAGCTGAAATTAAAATCTCCCGGGTTTAAAGTAAGATTGGTAAAGGCAACTGCATCAAATTGTTGAGCACCGCTATTCCATGAAGGAGTTCTTGGGGAGGCGGTAAAGTTTGGATTGAGATTGGTTGTGTGAACGATCACCTCTATTTCAGAAGATGTGGCAAAACAGCTGGTTATATTGTCTGTGAGTTTGAAATTATATTTACCTGAACCCGTTACAAGATAATAGGGATTTGTTGCTCCTCCAATAGTATTTCCATCTTTCATCCATTGATAAGTGAAATTTGTTCCAGAGTTTGTATATAAGGTTACACTATCACCATCACATATTTCATTATCACCAGCAATAGAGATAGTAGCTATTGGTTCTTCTTCGAAGAAGATGGATTTGCTAATTGAATCCTTACAACCATATGATGATACAACTAATAATTTAACATCATACGAACTATCATAAACCGTGTAGGTGTGAGATTCATCTTGTGAGTAGGCTTTATTCCCATCTCCAAAATCCCATATTGAATTGAATGTTCCTGAAGTAATAATTGAACTGTTCAGGAAGTTGAAATTATTACCTATAAAGCACTGTTTGTCATCAACGATGCTGAAATTGGCAGTTGGTTTTGGTCGAACTGTAATGTGAACAGTATCCGTTATAGTAAAGCCAAATTGATCGAGTGCTGTAGCTGTTATATCGGTGGACATGGATGGTTTGATGGTGATTGTTCTTGAACTTCCATATCCACAACACCAGCTAAAGTTAGAATCAGCACCTGTTGCTGTTAATGTGACAGAGTCTCCATCGCAGACACTGATATAACCACCAATTTCAAGTTCCTCATTTGTGAATTTCCAAATTCCATTTCCAAATGTTCCTATAAAAAGTTGATTGTCAATTTTGGACATCTTATCTGCATTCATACCCAGGTAATAATTATTGACGGCGGCTTGCTTCCAATCTATGCCGTTTTTACTTGCAAATAAGCCAATTGTTGTACTCAGATACCAATAATCATCAAAATAATTAATATCCGTTATTACAATTCCATCTGGTAAACCTGTTGTATTAATGGACGAAAATCCAGAAGAAGTGAGGCTGTACAATGAATCACCAGTGTCATTTGAGTCCCAATATTGAATAATAAAAATGAAATTACCTTTATTATTGGTTGCACAAAGTGGCCTTCTGGCGGTCTTGCTCCAGGAGTCTTTTGTTTTTATTTGCTGATAAACCTTTCCAACTTTAGTCCAGTTCAATCCATTATTAGTTGAATAATAAATCACGGAAGCATAGTCTTTATTGTGTCCAAACAGGAAGAGTGTGTTTCCATCTCCGATAAAGCCATATACTTTAGCCAGGTTCATTGCCGAGCTTTTGAAGAAATTGGAACTAATATCTGTCCAGTTATTTCCTGCATCTGAAGTCCTGAAATAGAAACAATTGGTGTCCCATGATGTATTACGATCATGTTCATCCGAATACCGCATAATAAAGCTGTTGCCATTTTCACCATAATAACTCATGTTTTTATAGGATGGAATACTGGTTAATTTTGCCCAGCTTACGCCATCGTTGGGTGATCTGAATAAATCAAACACAGCACCATCCGGTGATTGCTCCATACTTACAAAGAGTTTTCCTCCGCCTTTAAAAGTCTCAACAGGAAAATAGGCACCCGGCATCCCTTGCGTTAAACCTGTATTGCTGTAACTCCAGCTTGTACCTTTATCTGTTGACCTTAGAAGACCTTTAACAATGTTGTGAGTTACAAGTACATTATTGATTTCAGTTAAAGAGCCAACGACCTTATTTTGATAACCACTGCTTACCGTTTTCCAGCTATAACCTGTATCAAATGAATAAATAATATCATCCAACTGGGTATTCATAACATAATTACTATCTGAAATAGCTACTGCAATTCTTGGAATTGGTGGTAAAGCTGCTGCAGATGGAATTTTTTGCCATAAACCTCCTTTGTTTAAACTTCTGTATGCTTCTACGACCAAATTAGCTCCCTGCATGAATACGACATATGTAAACAAGGCATTCCCATCTCCAACAATTCCATCTACCGCACCCAGGGCATTTAATCCTGTACCTCTTATATTGATCCATTTATTTTGAACAGAATCAAACCTGAATGGATCTCCGTTATTTCCACAATAAACATCGGAATTGTTTTTATCAACGGTAAAACTATACAAGCTAAACTGACTTCTATTCAAACCAGTTGTAGGTATACTATGAACTGAGGTTCCATCTGAAGTATACATCAGAGTATCCATGCCATTTTGATTAAATGACAAGTATAATTTATGACTGTTAAAATGGCATAGATTTCTTAAATAAAGATTTGTTCCAAGATAGGCTCCTTCTGTCCAATTGATAGCATTAGAGGAATAGTAAATATAGGATGAGTCATCTCCGGCACTCCATAGATTCCAAATGGTCAGGTACATAAAAACCAGGTTGTTCGCAGTTCCTAAACCTTGAATTTGGAAGTCTCTGTTTGGTAAGCCAGTAATATTAGTTGCATTCTGCCAGCTTTTGCAGGAATCAGAAGAAAAGACAACAAAATTGTTTCCGTCTTGATTAGAAAGTAAGGCATAAAACTTATTATTAAAATAGATTAAGTCTTGCATGTTATTTGTTGAACTGTCCATGGTTGATGACATAAAACTCCAGGTCTTTCCACCATCTGAGGACTTAAATATTCCACCTACTTCCCCGTAGCTGTATATATCAGTACCAACGGTAAGCATGCTTTTAATTTCTCCTGTAATTAAACTGCTGTCAGAAATTTGGCTTAGTTGAGCCGAGCTAATAAAATGAATACTAAGAATTGATGTCAGAAGTATAAATATCTTTCTCATATCAGTTATTTTTATTTATTATTTGCCATTAAATGTAGAACAAAAATTAACAAAAAAAGGAAATATTATTATATATTTAATAAAGTTTGATTTTTGAATTATTGGTCTAATTCTAAGCGCATGGATGATTCTATTTTTTTTATTAATTCCATTAGAGGATATTCATTCGGTTCAATTGGTTCAAGTACCATATATTGAAGTTTTTCCCCGAAAGCCAATGGGTATTTCCCAAATTGCAAAAGGCGATAATTACAATAAATAATGAAGGGAATAATCAGTGCAGAAGGTGCAGCTTTCAAAAGGCTCTTGATCCCACTTTCCTTAAACGGCTTCAGAATGCCATCCTTGCCTCGAGTTCCCTCTGGGAAAATACAGGCCGCATAGTTATTTTCCTGGATTAAGGAACCTAATTTTGAAATTTCCCGAAGGGATTGACGTGCATTTTTCCGGTCAATGATAGCAGATCCTCCGTGTTTCAAATTGAAGGAAACACTAGGCAGACCTTTAGCCAGTTCAATTTTTGAAATATATTTAGGATGATATTTGCGAAATCCCCAGCCAATAAAAGGTACATCAAAATTACTCTGATGGTTGGAGATTATAATCAAAGGCCGACCTGAAGGGATTTTATCAAAACCCTGGAATTTTATCCCACTGCCAATTAGCCTGAAATTTTGAACCAAAAAGAAATTCATCAGATCTACAGATTTTTTGTGTGCAGAATATCCTCCAAGTTTGAGGCAAAGGAATTGAACAAGGTGGAAGATCAATAAGATAAGTCCAAAGAATAAGAAAAAAATTGGATTCAACAGGTGGCTTAAATATAATTTCATACGGATTCGTTTGATTCGAAATTACTAATTATAAAATGGAATTACCCGAGTGGCATTTTGGTTCACTCATTTTTATTAGTTTTGCCGATGCCTATAAATCAAATCAAAATAGATTAAATGCTTAAAATCGGGATAAAACATGAGGGAAAAATTCCTCCGGATACCAGGGTCCCATTAACACCCCGGGATTTAGTGAAATTGAAAAAAAGGTTTTCTGATATTGATTTTAAAGTGGAAAAATCTCCAAGTCGTTGTTTTAAGAATGATGAATATGCAAGGGCCGGGTTTACTCCTGTTGGCAATATCAGTGATTGCGATATTATCCTGGGTGTAAAGGAAACACAAATTGCCCGTATGATACCAGCTAAAACATATCTGTATTTTTCACACGTAATAAAAAAGCAAGCCTACAACAAGATCAAACTACAAGCTATCCTGAGGAATAAAATCAGGTTGATTGATTACGAGTTGCTAAAAGATGAATCTGGAAATCGATTAATAGGTTTCGGTCATTATGCCGGCATTGTAGGTGCTCACTATGCCTTGTGGATGTGGGGAAAGAAAAATCAGTTGTATTCGATGAATCGGGCTGTTGAATGCTACGATTATCAGGAAATGACAGGCCAGTATGAAAACCTCCACTTTGGAAATGCAAAAATTCTGCTGACCGGCAACGGCCGTGTTTCAAAGGGAGCTGCAGGAATATTGAGGGCAGCCCAGATAAGAGAGGTGAATGCTTCCCAGTTCATAGGTGAAGAATTCAATGAGGCTGTATTTGTTCAGCTGGATGTGGATCAATTATATGTTCATAAAAAAGGAAATGATTTTGTATTCCAGGAATTTTTCGACCATCCGGATGATTTTGAATCAATTTTTGAAAAATTTATCACAAAAACAAATATCCTGATCAATGGAATGTATTGGGATATGAGGGCGCCTCGCCTGTTTGAAAAAGTTAGAATTCAGCAAAAAGGATTTGGAATAAAAGTCATTTCTGATATATCCTGTGATATCAATGGTTCAGTTCCCATCACAACACGTGCAACCAGCATAGCGGATCCTGTTTACGGCTATTCAGCAGTCCAAATGAAGGAATGTCTCCCATTTACGAAAGAAAGCATTGATATGATGACAGTGGATAATTTGCCGAATGAACTTCCCCGTGATGCTTCAACCCTTTTTGGAGAGCAATTGTCTGGGCAAATCATCCCCTTGTTTATTGAAAACCCTGATCATCCCATACTTGAAAATGCCTCTATCACAAAAAACGGAAATCTGACTAAACATTTCGCCTATTTAGAGGATTATGTATATGGCAAAGAGTAGATATTTCCCTCCACTTCTGCCTTAGCCTCAGCCTTATCCTCAGCCTTTTTTCTATCTTTGCACATGCAAATCCATATCCTGACCATATTTCCCAAAATGCTGGAAAGTTTTTTTCAGGAATCCATTATCAAGCGGGCAAATGAAAAAAAACTAGCTACAATTCATCTGCATGATATTCGTGAATTTGGGGTTGAAAGTGGTATTCGAAAACAAGTTGATGACTATGCCTTTGGCGGAGGTGCTGGAATGGTTTTGAGAATAGAGCCATTGGTGAATTGTCTTGAAGACCTGGAGAAAGAAGAAAAGTTAGATGAAGTGATCTTTATGACGCCTGATGGAAAAAGGTTAACACAGCAGCATTCTAATGAACTTTCTTCTAAAAAATGCATAGCACTGATCTGCGGCCGATACAAAGGAATAGATCAACGATTCAGGGATCATTTTGTTACACGGGAAATTTCCATCGGAGATTATGTAATAACTGGAGGAGAACTGGCTGCTGCCGTTTTATCAGATTCCATCATTCGACTTATTCCCGGAGTTTTATCCGATGAAAGTTCAGCACTGACAGATTCTTTCCAGGGAGGATTACTGGATGCTCCCCTTTATACACGACCTGAGGAATTCAGGAATTTAAAAGTCCCGGAAGTATTATTATCAGGCGACCACAAGGCCATTGAAAAATGGCGCGATGAACAGGCTTTGACAAAAACAAAGAAGATAAGACCGGATTTGCTGGAGGACTGATAAGAAATAATTTATTGCTTTGGTGTCTGTCCAAAAAGTCAAACAATTTTTGAAATAACTTATCCATATTCAAAAAACAAACAAGAAATAAATTCCAAATCCCAAAATCAAATAGTTAAACCAGTGATGAAACTATTTTGGTACTGTATTTTTTTACTTCCTTATTTAGCTGAAGAACTTAGCCGGAGAGGAGAATTCATGCATAATTTGAGGTCGAAAAATCTGAGCTAAAATAATCATAGGAAGTTTGTGCGTATAAATAGATTGATTATCTTTGCCCTCCGTTATCATGTGTAAATAGAGTAAAAATGAACCAGTTAGTAAAGGATATACAGAGAAAAAGTTTAAGAACAGATCTTCCAAAGTTCCAGGCAGGAGATACGATTGTTGTTAACTATAAAATCATAGAAGGGAATAAGGAAAGGGTTCAGCCATTTCAGGGCATTGTGCTCCAAAGGAGAAATGAACTTGAAGTGGAAACAATAACGGTTAGAAAAATAAGTGGTGGTATCGGAATTGAAAGAATTTTCCCTGTCAATTCACCTAAGATCGAGAGCATTGAAGTGAAAAAGAGGGGTAAAGTAAGAAGAGCCAGGATATTCTATTTACGTGATCTCATGGGCAAAAAAGCAAAAGTCAAAGAATCTCGAAGATAATAATCGCATGGCATACTCTTACATGCAAATACTTAAAACATTCTTCTATTGGTTTTCGATTTTGATGCTACTATTCAATTAATGGAAACTACCCCTTAAATGAATCAAGGAACTTCTCCAGCTGAATTTTACAGACCACTTTTGGATATTTACAATTGTTATTTCACCGATCCATTAGTAAGTTTACAACTCTATTGGATAGCCAAATTCTGTCGTACAACAAGCAATATATAGCTCTCCTGGTTTTATAATTTAAAAAATATTTCCTGTGAAAAAAGGATACCTAGATGAACTGAATGATCAACAGCGACTGGCCGTTGAACATACGGAAGGTCCATCCCTGATTATTGCAGGTGCAGGATCTGGGAAAACGCGGGTATTGACTACCCGGATAGCTCATTTAATTAAACTGGGAATAGATGCATTCCACATACTGGCACTCACCTTTACCAATAAAGCGGCACGTGAAATGAGAAACCGCATCGAACACATGGCAGGAACAGATGCTAAGAATATCTGGATGGGAACTTTCCATTCTGTTTTTTCCCGCTTGCTCAGGTCGGAGGCAGCTAAAATTGGATATCCTACAAATTTTACAATTTACGATACCGATGACTCAAAAAGTCTGATCCGCAGAATTTTAAAAGAAGAGCAACTGGATTCTAAACTCTATAATCCTTCCTTCGTTTACAATCGGATTTCAGCATTAAAAAACAACCTGATTACTCCGAAGATGTATCTCCTGAACGAAGAGTTCATTTCTGAGGACTTATCGAACGGCAGACCCAAATTTGGGGAGATTTACTCAAAGTACTATTCTCGTTGTTTCAAGGCAGGCGCCATGGATTTTGATGATCTTTTGCTTCAAACCTATTTTCTACTGGAGAAATTTCCTGAGGTTTTGAATAAATATCAGCAGCTTTTTAAATATGTACTAATTGATGAGTTTCAGGATACCAATCGTGTACAATACCAGATTGTCAAAAAACTGGCAGCCTCAACCCGGAACCTGAGTGTAGTTGGAGATGACTCCCAGTCCATTTATTCATTCCGGGGAGCAAGCATTAAAAACATCCTGAATTTTGAGAAAGACTATCCTGAATTAAAGATATTCAAGCTGGAACAAAACTACCGTTCAACAAAAACAATAGTGGATGCTTCTGATAATATCATTGAAAAAAACAAATACCGCCTGCCCAAAAAACTCTGGACTTCCAACCAGGAGGGGAGCAAAATTCAGCTGATTAAAGCTTCATCCGAGTCAGAAGAGGGAAATTTGGTAGTACAGGTGATATTAAAGGAGCAAAAGGAATTCAATCGAAAACTGAATGATTTTGTTGTATTATACAGAACCAATGCACAATCCAGGGCTTTTGAGGAGTCTCTCAGAAGGTTCAATCTGGATTACCGCCTGATTGGCAGCTTATCCTTTTATAAAAGAAAAGAGATCAAGGATATACTTGCGTATTGCCGTTTTGTTTTAAATCACAATGATGAAGAAAGTCTACAGCGGATTATCAATTATCCTGCGAGGGGAATTGGAAATACCACTTTTGCCAGGTTGATCGTATTGGCCGATGATAACCAGTGTTCTCTCTGGGATATTATTACCAATATTCGATCTTTTAGCCTGGGCGAACGCTTTTTAAACGCGATTGATGATTTTGCCACCTTGTTGAAAAGTTTTAGCATTAAGATAAAGGAACTGGATGCCTTTGAAGCTGTCTCCTATATTGCAAAGGAATCAGGAATAAGAAAACTCCTGTTTGAAGACAAAAGCATTGAAGGAATCGCTCGTTATGAAAATATTCAAAACCTCTTGTCAGGGATAAAGGAGTTTACAGAACGCGAAGATATAGAACAAAAAGATTTGGGCAGTTTTCTGCAGGAAGTGTCCTTATTAACAGATGCTGATACGAAAAATGAAGAAGGGGACAAGGTGACCTTAATGACTGCTCACTCTGCAAAAGGACTGGAGTTCCCGGTAGTTTTCATTGTAGGATTAGAGGAAAATTTATTTCCATCTCAATTGTCGATGAATTCCCGGGAAGAAATTGAAGAAGAAAGGCGCTTGTTTTATGTGGCGGTTACACGGGCCGAACACCGATTATACATGTCCTATGCAGCTTCCAGGTTCCGTTGGGGTAATATCACTTTTTGTGAATCAAGCCGTTTCCTGGATGAAATTGATGCTCAGCACATCCACTATGAATTTATTCAAGCCAGTGCATATCCGGACTTTAAGCCACGAACATCCGATGCATCAAAAAGCAGGATACGAATCAACAAGCCTAAGCTAAAACCTCAACCAAGGCATATTCCGCCTCCAGACTTTATTCCTGATGATACCTCCTCTTTACGGGCTGGAATGGAAGTAGAGCACAGTCGTTTTGGTCAGGGAAAAGTAATCCGGATAGATGGTTTGGCTGGAAATAAAAAAGCAACGATTAATTTTAATAACTTTGGAGAAAAGCAAATCCTCCTGAAATTTGCTAAAATGAAAGTAATTCATTGATTTAGAAATCCATCTCAAATAAATAATATGGAATATAATACGAATCGCGCAAAATTAAATATGCCGGAATATGGCAGAAATTTACAAATATTGGTTGATTACGTAGTGGAGATCCCGGAAAGGGAAGAACGCAATAAAGCTGCTGAAGTGGTCATTAATATGATGGCTCAGCAAAATCCTCAGCTGAGGAACCAACCTGAATTTATGCAAAAGCTTTGGAGTCATTTATTTATTATGGCTGATCACAAGTTGGATGTGGATTCTCCTTTTGTTCAATCTGACTATGATAAATTAAAGGAAGATTACAGAACCAAAATTGGCTATCCTCAAAAAGACTTTAAATACAGATTTTATGGCAAAAATGTGGAGTTGATGATAAAGCGTTGTTGCGAGATGGATGATGGTGAAGTGAAGGAACAATTCAAAATGTCGATAGCCAGTTATATGCGCATGTCCTACAAATTATGGAACGATGAAAAGGTGTCTGATGAAATAGTGCTTGGACATTTGAGAGAATTATCAGGCGGAAAAATTTTGATTGAAAAGATTCCTGAGCATTTGAAAACCTATGACACCAAGCCTGCATTCCAAAAAGAAAATAAGAAATTTAAATCTCGATCCAACTTCAGCAGAAAAAATAACAACAGAAATTACCGTTCTAAGTCCTGATAAAATACATTGTTTATGGATTTTTTTAAGATAAATGGATCTGCCAGACTCCATGGAGAAATTCAACCCCAGGGAGCTAAAAATGAAGCCCTTCAAATACTTGCAGCTGTTTTATTGACAGAAGAAAAAGTCGTAATTAATAATATCCCTGACATTAAAGATATCCAGCGTCAGATTTCATTGTTGGAAATGTTAGGCGTGGAAGTCAACAGGCTGGAGAAAAACAAGTTGGAATTTACAGCCAGGGATATTGATCTGGAAATACTTGAAACAGATGATTTTTTAACCCTTAGCAGAAACATTCGGGGATCGGTATTGCTTATTGGCCCCATGCTGGCCAGGTTCAATGAAATGGTCTTGTCAAAGCCTGGGGGAGACAAAATTGGTCGTAGAAGCCTGGATACTCACCTCTTGGGTTTACAGGATTTAGGAGCCCGCTTTGATTTTAACCAGCGAAAAAACCTGTTTAAGCTAAAGACAAAAGGCTTAACAGGAGCATATATCCATTTGGATGAACCATCTGTAACAGCTACAGGCAATATCCTGATGGCTGCAACACTGGCACATGGAAAAACCACCATTTATAATGCTGCCTGTGAGCCTTATATCCAGCAACTTTGTAAAATGCTCAGCTGCATGGGAGCAAAGATTTCAGGTATCGGAACCAATAAACTGGAAATCGAAGGTGTTGCATCACTCCGGGGATGCGAACACACTTGCCTGGCAGATATGATAGAGGTTGGTAGTTTTATCGGTTTAGCTGCTATCACCGGATCGGAATTAATAATCAAAAATGCAGGGATATCTGATTTAGGTGTTATTCCTAAAGTATTCAGAAAACTGGGGATCAGGTTTGATTACAACGAGGATGATATATGGATCCCATCTCAGGGAGTTTATGAAATTGAAAAACAAGTAGATGGTACGATCCCGACTATTTATGATGCGCCCTGGCCTGGATTTACACCCGACCTGATCAGCATTGCATTAGTAGTAGCAACACAGGCAAAAGGGAATATTTTAATGCATCAAAAGATGTTTGAAAGTCGCTTGTTTTTCGTAGATAACCTCATTGATATGGGAGCCCAGATCATTTTGTGTGATCCTCACAGGGCTACTGTAATGGGTTCAGCAAAGCAACAACATTTGCGTGGAATAAAAATGCGCTCTCCGGATATCCGCGCTGGTGTGGCCTTGCTATTAGCAGCCCTGTCAGCAGAAGGGGAAAGCACTATTTACAATATTGAACAGATTGACCGAGGCTATGAGCAGATTGATACACGTTTGAATGCATTAGGAGCAAATATTCAACGATTTACGGAAGAAGTGATAAACAAATAATATGCTGTCTTACGTCAAACTCCTGTTTATCATTCTCCTGTTTTGGCCCATGCATATCTTTCCTCAAATTCAGCAGATCGCTATTGGAGATATGGTTCCAGACCTCATAATTAAGAATCCTGAAGGAAATGAAATTAAACTCGCCAACTTAAGGGGTCAGCTTGTTTTGCTTGAATTCTGGACCTCCTGGGATAGATACTCGCGACAAAATCATCCCCATCTGGTGAAATGCTACAACAAATACAGCAAAAAAAAATTCGTAAATGGGAATGGCTTTAGTTGTTTCAGTGTATCTCTGGATATGCATAGGTCCGACTGGTTAAGGGCCATTAACCTGGATGCTTTGGTTTGGAATTACCATGGCTGTAGTTTTAATTACTGGTCATGCCAGCATGCCTTAGATTTTGGTGTTCAAAAGTTGCCCTCTTATTTCTTGATTGATAAGGATGGTATTCTTATCCAGAAGTTGAGTTCATTGGAAAACCTGGATAAATTATTGGTTTCCTACCTGAAGCAAAAATAATCGCTGTCATATTGGCAATTCTACCTTTTGGCAATAAAATTGAATGTTGATTCAGCAAATTTTAGGTCGTATGGCTAAGAAGGAAAATACAAACGGAAACGAGGAAATTCAGAAAGAAAAAAATGCAGCCCAGGCAACTGAGAAAAAGGGTAAAACGGGCAAGCCTAAGGTCAAAGTCGAGTCAAAAGGGAAGGAGACTGAACTGGATAAACTAAAAGCCGAAAGGGATGAATTACAGGATAAATACCTTAGACTTTATTCTGATTTTGAGAATTTTAAAAGAAGAAGCGCGAAGGAAAAAATCGATCTGATCGATTATGCATCAGAAAATGTAATGATTGAAATACTTCCTGTTTTAGACGATTTTGATCGTGCGATTAAATCTATGAAAGATGCCAACGAAATCAGCAGTATTTTCGATGGTGTTAATTTAATTTATCATAAACTCAAAAAATCACTTGAAGGGAAAGGTTTACATGAAGTGGAATGCATAGGTAAGGATTTCGATCCTGAAATACATGAGGCTTTAAACAAAATACCTGCACCGAAAAAGAAATTGGTCGGAAAAGTAGTCGATCAAGTTCAAAAAGGATATTCATTAAATGGCAAAGTCATCAGGCATAGTCAGGTAATAGTAGGAGCATAAATATGGCAACAAAAAGAGATTATTATGAAATACTTGGCGTTAACCGCAATGCCAGTGCCGATGAAATAAAAAAAGCCTATCGCCAGATGGCGATTAAATATCATCCGGATAAAAATCCTGATAATAAAGAAGCTGAAGAGAAATTCAAGGAAGCAGCAGAAGCTTATGAAATATTAAGCGATTCGGATAAACGCAATCGTTATGATAAATTTGGACATGCAGGAGTGCAGGGTCAGCAGGGATTTGGTGGTGGCGGAATGTCCATGGAGGATATTTTTGAGCATTTTGGTGATATATTCGGAGGAGCAGGAAGTCCTTTCGATTCCTTTTTTGGTGGGGGAGGCAGAAGTGGAAGCAGAAGAAGGACTTTTAAGGGAAGTGATTTACGAGTCAAAGTACAATTGACACTAAAAGATATTGCTCATGGAGTAAGTAAAAAGATCAAGGTCAAGAAATCGGTATCCTGCAATACCTGTGGAGGAAGTGGTGCTAAAGATCGAAATTCCTTCAGATCATGTTCCGCCTGCGGTGGATCAGGCCAGGTGAAGCGTGCAACAAATACCTTTTTAGGACAAATGTATACTACATCCACCTGCACATCATGTAATGGAGAAGGTCAGATCATCTCGGCTCAGTGTGGCAATTGTCGTGGCGATGGACGGGTAATGGGAGAGGAAGTCATTGACATCAAAGTTCCGGCAGGAGTCACTGATGGTGTTCAGCTGGCAGTAAATGGAAAAGGAAATGCTGCTCCCAGAGGAGGAGTCCCTGGGGATTTAATTGTGGCTATTGAAGAAAAAGAAGATCCAAATCTTAAGAGGGAGGGAACCAATGTAGTGTATGATCTTTATTTAAATTTTGCCGATGTCGCCCTCGGCACCCAGGTGGAGGTACCCACAATTGATGGAAAAGCAAAAATCAGTATTCCGGCAGGAACACAGGGAGGCAAAGTATTCAGGCTTAGGAACAAAGGAGTGCCAGAGCTTAATGCCTATGGAAGGGGTGATCAATTAATTCATGTGAATATTTGGGTGCCTTCGAAAATGAGCACTGAAGAAAAAAAGGCCTTGGAGAACTTAAAAAAATCTCCAAATTTCAATCCTGATCCCGATCATTCTGAAGAAGGAATTTTTGATAAGGTGAGAGAGATGTTCAAATAATGGAAGCCAACAAATCTATATTAATCCTGGAAGTTTTTTCTGTTTATTCTTGTTATTGACAGATTGCATTCATAAATGCAATTACATGCGGGTGTTTTAAAACATACACTTTATTTCATCAGGCTTGACTTTTTCAGCTATATTTGAGTATTAAATTACTAATATGCTGAATTATGTCTAAGGTCGTTACCATATCTGAAGCTGCATCCATCGGTTTGCATGGGATCATTCTCATCGCTAAATCCAAAAAGGAAATGGTGAATGTGGTTAAAATAGCCGAGCTTACAGGTTCATCCAAACATCATGTAGCCAAAGTGTTTCAACGTTTGGTGAAATTAGGTTTTCTCAATTCATTCCGCGGGCCCAGCGGGGGCTTTACATTGAGAAAAGCTCCTGACAAGATCACTTTACTGGAAATTTATGAGGGAATTGAAGGAGAAATCCAGGATACCAAATGTCCGATGGAACATCAGGTATGTCCTTTTGAAAAATGCATTTTTAATGAGGTAACTCGTAAAATGACCGCCCAATTCAAGGAGTATCTCCAATCTAAAACATTAAATGATTACCTTTCCTGAAAGGATTTCCTGTTAAAATAAAAGTCTCCAAAACTCTGTCTGTCGTCAATCCTATTCAAGCAGGAATCTCGAATTCGCTGAAAACCTATCAGCTGGCCTTGCTGCTGTTAGATTTAGTTATAACTTTCAATACTAACTTTTCAATTTCCCCTAATAGGCTTTTCAATTCCCAGCCTAACAGCTTTGGTTTCAACCTGTTAAGTGTGGGCAAGCAAGTCTTGAAATTATTACTCAGCAAGGTTTTTTCGTATGGTCCATCCTACCACTTAAGCAAATAATACATATTGAGGAAAGCACAGGGGTTATTTAAAAGAGATCTAAAATAAAAATTGGAATAAATAAATATTAACTACATATTTAAATTATATTTGCATATTAAATTATTGAATATTTAAATCAATTATACCAATTATATTAGAATCTTCAAAGTTGAATTCCATAATATCTAGTTACATATTTTATAAATTGAATAAGCTATATATTTCTGCTGTCATAAAGTTCTATTATTTCAGGTAAAATAACCTTGAAGTTTCATAAAACAATTTAAATCAATGAAAGTATTCGAAATTTTTACTGGTAATTTATATTCATTACTTCTCATGATAACAATTTCTAATTATTTCATCCTAAAACAATAGTAAAATGAAAAAAAATCTTTACACCAATATTAAATCTCTCAAATTAATTCAGGTGAATACAAAATCTTTATGGATGTTTACTCTAATCGGATTTTTATGTTTAAACCCAATTGTTTTGTTTTCACAATCTGCGACATGGAATGGAGGAGGTGTTGATAATAATTGGACCACAGCAGATAATTGGGGCGGAACAGCTCCTGTAGCTACCAATTCATTAATTTTTGAAGGATCAACACGATTAACGCCATCAAATAACTTTGCTGCTGCAACTAATTTTGCCGGAATTACATTTAACAGTGGGTCAAGTGCATTCACACTTTCTGGCAATTCGATATCATTGGGAGCTGATGTTACAAACAATAGCTCAAATTTGCAGACGATAAGCATAGCCATGGCATTAACTGCCAATAGAACATTTAACACCGCTTCTGGAGATATCACTGTTGAGGGTGTAATCAGTGGTTCTGGATATGCATTAATAAAATCAGGCTCCAATACCCTTACCCTTACCGAATCAAATACCTATAATGGCGGAACTTCAATAAATGAGGGAACAATTGGTTTCAGTAGTAGTGGTAATCTGTCATCTGGTACAATAACCATGAGCAACGGAACCACTTTAATGGGCACTGGCGGAGGTTCAGCTGTAACCTTTTCAAATTCTTTTTCCCTTACAAGTGGCACGGTTACTATTCCGGTTTTGGGTGGGTCCAGTGGAAAAGATGTTACTTTAAGTGGCAGCATTTCAGGAAGTGGGGGGATAATTGCTACAAGTAGTGGAGGTGGACGCTGGTTAATGCTAAACGGAGCTAAAACATTTTCAGGTGGAGTAACCATGAGTGGTAGTAGTGGTGGAGTACCAACTATTAGAATCAATAATTCCACATCGCTTGGCTCCGGTACGCTCACATCAACAATTACATCTACAGATTTCGCTCGTGGCCTGTTGCAACCTTTAGCAGATTTGTCTTCTGGTTCTGGAGTCACCAACGGTATCATTATCAGCGGTTCTTCTGCTCGTTTAAGTGTATCTGCAAATGGCAGCGGCAACCTGCAACTTTCCGGTATTATTTCGGGTTCAGGCTATTTGGTCAAGGTTGGTACTGCAACGTTAACGCTTTCAGGTACCAATACTTTTTCTGGCGGAGTAAAAATAAATGATGGAACATTAAGTGTTGCTACTATCGGTAATGGTGGAGTTGCAGGAAATTTAGGTCAGGCTGCTAACGCAGCAGCAAACCTGGTTTTAGATGAAGCAACTTTGTCGTATACCGGTGCAACTGCTTCAACAGACAGAAACTTTACATTAGCTGCATCCACTACCTCAACTATTAATATTAGTACTAATACTTTAACGATTTCAGGAGCAAGTACTTCGACATCCGGAGCATTGACAAAGACCGGATCCGGAACTTTGACGCTAACAGGTGGAAATCTGTATACTGGATTAACCACTGTAAGTGCAGGTACATTGCAACTGAACAAAACTGGAGGAACTACTATCCCTATTACGAATAATATGACTATTGATGGCGGTACTTTAAAGGTAAGTTCTGATCAAACCTTAGCTAACTTAACCTTGAGCAGTGGAACCCTGGTAGTTGATGCAGGAGTTACACTAATCATAACAGGAACTTATACTGATGGTACAGCATCAATAGATAATCTTGGAACAATTATTTTGCAGGGTGGGTCTTCGCAAACTTTTCCAGGCAGTTCAACAACTATTGATAACGGTACAAGCGGAGAAATGACTAATCTCACTATTAATAACAGTAATGGAGTTAGCCTGGATAAATCATTTACTATTGCAGGCGCATTGATCCTAAGCTCTGGCAAACTTGCCATAGGTGAAAGCAATACCCTAACACTTAATGGAACATTCAGTGGCTCTGCTTCTAATTCGCTTACTGGTTCAGCGACTTCAAGTTTAATTATTGGTGCAGCAGTTGGAACTGTTTATTTTGATAATTCATCCTCAACAACACAAACGCTTCAATATCTAACAATTGGTACAGGGAGCACAACTAGCATGACCTTAGGCAGTGCGTTAAATATTGCACCAGCTGGCAACATTACTTTCAATGCGTCAGGCACAAAGTCGCTTACTATTAATGGTCAGACTTTAACATTACAATCTGATGCTTCAGGAACGGCCTCAGTGGGAAATACGAATAGTACAACTATTACAGGAAATATTTCTGCAGAAAGATATATAAGCGTGGTCGCGACAGCCAAAAACCATCATATTTCATCGCCTATTTCAAATGGAACAGTTTCATCCATTCTTGGTAGTGCAAGTTATGGCAACTACAATGCCTATGAATTTGATATTAGTTCTCAGTCCTTTGTCAGAGTTTTTTCAGCTAATGCTATGACACCTGCTAAGGGTTATGTGACAGGATATGATCATACATCTTCTACACCCTTAACTAACAGTTTTACTGGAAATATGAATACAGGAACAGTATCTCCAACAATTTCAAGTACTAATAATCAATGGAACCTGATCGGTAATCCTTATCCATGTGCCATTGACTTGACAAATGCAACTAATGGATTTCTCAGAAGTTCAAATAATCCAAATATAAATGGTACAGCTTATTTCTGGATTGATGATGCAACAGGTGGAAGCGGATATTCCACAGCGGATTATGGTACAATTAACAGTGCTGGATCAACTGGTTCAGCCAACAGCCAGACACCCACAGCATATCTAGGAAGCGGACAGGGTTTTTTTGTACAAAGTAATAGCAGCGGATCCAGTGTCAGCTTTACAGAAGCCATGAAAGTAAGCGGAAACAATACCCAGTTTTTCATTCCAGATCCTGTAACTTACCCAAAATTCACTCTGAGTGTGACAGACAGTAAAAATAATTACAATGAAATATTGATTGCTTTTATTGATGATGCCACTGAAGGTTTTGATAGTGATTATGATGGAAGAAAACTTAAAGGAAACACGGAATTAGCTTTTTATTCCTTAATGAAAGATGATCTAAACGGCTATTCAATACAATCATTCTCATCATTTATTAATAACAGGATAATTCAACTTGGGCTGGATGCTAATGTAGGTGGGAATTATATAATCAAACTCAATGAAACAGAGAATTTCGGTGCTCAGAAAATTTATCTCAAAGACAGGTTATTAAACATAACAGTAAATTTAAATGATGTGAAGGAATATACATTTACTAGTCCTAAAGGATCGATCAAAAGCAGGTTTGAAATTCAATTCACAGGGACCACCGGAATTTCAGAATCAGATAACATCGAAATTTCTATATTTCCTTCTAGCAATAGTATTAATATTATTAATCCTTTTTATTCTGAATCTCAGGTACAGATTTTTGATATGCTTGGCAAAAGTGTATATTCTTCAAAACTAAATACCGGATTTCAATCCATTAATCCGGGTGTTATTTCAGGCTATTACCTGGTGAAAATACAAAGTGATATGATCCAGCACACTGAAAAAGTATTTTTGAAATAAACAATACTCAACCTAGCAGCTGGCATTGCTCCTGTTAGGTTGAGTAATATGTTTTCAGTACGATCTTTTCAATTCCCGTTCATTGACTTTCTAAATCCCAACCCGTCATTTCAGGGCTTTTGTTTGGGTTATCGATGGGGAAGAACCGGCAATCTCCTGCTAGTCGTCCAATCAGTTTCTTTCTTTGTGGCGACAGGGCTTACATCATCCAGAATTTTTACATGAATTCGAACAAGGTGAAATATTTAGTGCTGATTTGTTTCCGTTTTGTTAAACAGATTACTAAGTTTTTTGCGCATAGGATACTTCGCTATATTGATTAATCCGGGATGTAGTAAAAATGCTACTACGCGTCTTTCAATCCAATGATGCATGGGAAATAAAATGGCAAGTAAAAAGATTTTTATTAGCATAATTTTCCAGGGTTCGCCATGTGTTATTGTATGAATTTTATTATCGGCTATAAGAACAATGAATTCGAAGAAAAAAATTAATGAAAAGAAACTAAGCATTTTAATTATCCATTCCGAAACCTTTAAACTTCCGAGCATGAGCAATAGTAAGAAAATGCTTATTATAATGATAACCATTGCTGTGTACTGTAAAGAATGCCTTTTGACAGTGGCTTGTCTTTCCAACTCATTCGCCTGAGCTCTTTGTCTGGTTTCATGGTCAATTTCCAAAATCAGAAATTGATCATTTTTCGACATATTATTAATACTATCGGTTAATTCTTTGTTCAAAACTGCATAATGATAGGCCTTGTTATAATCCCCATTTTTTTTATGAATTAATTCAAGTTGACTCGAAGCATTTAACATATAATCGAAATAAGCAGCTTCGTTAGCCAATTCATAAGATTTATTAAATTTTGTTAGGGCACTGTCCTTCAAATCACTACGTAATAAAAACTGACCAAAGCGATAATAAAAATTTGATTGCATAATTTTATTGGGATGAGCTTGCAATATCTTTTCAGCTTTATTGAAATAATAAAGAGCTGAATCATGCATTTTTTCCTCTTCATAAAAAAAAGCATTAATTCTGTAAAATAGTCCCGGATTTTCCTGGGCCAGATTTCTCATTTCAGCTGGAAACTGCTGATCATATAAGCTGTGCAATTGTTTAATCTGGCCAGATTCGATTAGGTGTGTCCGTATAAGAGCGAGTTCGTATTTATATAATCGTTTGTAATTATTGCGTTGTGCAAACTCCAGGATATGCTGCATAGTACTTTCATTAAATTGATTGTTGTTGGATGTCAAATCAATTACTTGCAAGTCATATTTTGTCCAAATCAGGGCAGAAGAATCTATAGGTATTTGTTTTTTTATCAGGTCGATCTGCATCAACTTATATTGGGTTGCTTTATTGTAAATCCTGTTCAGGTTGTAGAAATGAGATAAATAATCATAGCATTTTATCTGTAAATCAATATTTTTCAGTCTTTCAGCCAGGCTCAGTGCATTCAGGTAATTTCTGAAAGCTTCAATTTTTTGATTTTTACCTTCAAGGCTGTTACCAATTTTAAGAAAACTCTCTGCTTTCCACAAATCATTATTATAAGTAGTGATCAAGGAGAGTGCTTTATAGCTATAATTTAGCGCATTATCGTATGCATAGCCGGCTAAATAAACAGTGGCAAGATTAAGTGTATTTTGATAAATAATTTTCGGGCTGCTTTCTAAAGAAATTTGTTCAGCCTTGAGAGCATAGCCAAGTGCCTTGCTATAACACGCATATAAATTATTAGATTGGATATAGCTGCTATAGGCAAGTTGGCGTAAATCCAGCATATGGCTTTCTTCTGCTATTTGAATAGCGATCTGGCTGATACTATCCGCAATTTGATCATGGCCCAGGTAATCAGAATAATATTTTGCCAAGCCGAATATTTTTTGAATTTTATGCGTTAAGTTTTCTGTTTTATTAATAATATTCCATTGTTCCTTTGTGTATTTGACAGGATCTGCCTGGCCATACAAATTGCTGTTGGACATTATTAATAAAATAAGGAGAAAAAAGTATTCTCCATAAAAAATTCTCTTTAATCGATAGCGATTTCCAATACAATCAGGATAACTGTTATTCATAATCAAAAAATAAAATGTAAAATTAACAAGCTTATCTTATATTTGCACAATTAATTTTAATTAGTTTTAATTTAAATAACAAATAATGAAGACGAAAAAGAACTCTTTAAGTGTTAGCAGCTTTTTAAGTGGTGTAATTATTACAGTTTTATTAACTGGTTTATATTCTTTCACTCAAAATAATGAGTTAAACGATTCTGGAAATGGAGTTACAGCTATTTCGGTATCCGAGGCTAAAGCCTATGTTAATAATTATAATTCCGAATTGGATAATCCAAGTCAGGCAATAAAAGGATACAATATCGACAAAACCCAACTTGAAGCCATGAAACTGATTGATAAAAACAATTCTAATCTTATTGGATTTCGGATATATATTGGCAAAGATTTTACTTCAAAACAAATAGCAATTGTTGTAGGTGTTAATAATGAAGGCAAAGATGTTGTTGATGCAACCTTATATAATACACAGTCGAATATAGGAAATCCATGTCCGCCGGTTTGTGATTCAGAAAGTCCCATTATTTCGGATTGATTGCCCTGAATATTCAAAGTGTTAATAAAACTCTGGCAGGGTTGGATAAAATGTAAACCTAAAACCTAACAGCTGGCCTTGACCCTGTTAGGTTGAACTAAAGAATTTCCACACTTCAGCGATTAATTCCCATACATGATTTTTTAAATCCCAACCTAACAGGTTCGTATTCAACCTGTTAGGTTTTGTGCCAAATGTCATTGCCGGGCTTTTACCTGGTTTTGAGCAATGGGGAAGAACCGGCAATCTCCTGCTTGTCTTCCAATCATTGTCTTTTACAAGTGACACGAAAGATTTAATTCCTCATCTATTCGATTGACTGGAATAGGACAAATGAAAAAATATTAAAAAAAATTTGGTAAATAAAAAATGCTATGCATATATTTGCGCAATTCAATACCGAAATGCATAAAACTAATTGAGCAAGTTTGTCAACATATCAGAAGCTTCCACAATTGCCATTCACAGCCTGGCTTTAATTTCCAATTCTGTCAAACCAATAAAGGCGCATGAAATATCTGAACAGCTTGGATTTTCAATTCACCATGTTCCCAAAGTTCTACAAATGCTGGTGAAATACAAATACCTGGATTCTGTCCGGGGACCTAATGGTGGATTCACTATGAAGAAAGAGGCCGAAACGATTAATCTATTGGAAATTCATGAATTAATGGATGGTGAACTCGAAACCGATCAATGTGCGCATTCAAAGCAGGATTGTCCCTATGAAACATGTGTATTTGAGAACATCAAGGAAGAAATGTACGATACGTTTAAAAAGTTTTTTGGCAATAAAAAAATAAGTGATATCAACAAAAAACAAGAAGATGATAAGAGAAATAATTAAGATAGATGAAGATTTATGCAATGGATGTGGCTTGTGTATTCCAGGTTGTCCGGAAGGAGCATTACAAATTATTGATGGTAAAGCCCGGCTTGTATCAGATTTAATGTGTGATGGCCTCGGTGCTTGTGTAGGTGAGTGTCCTGAGGGTGCTATTGAAATTGAAAAAAGAGAAGCAGAGCCCTATGATGAAATCAAAGTGATAGAGATCATTGCCACACAACATGGAAAAAATACAACCATTGCGCATCTGAAGCATCTGAAAGATCATGGCGAGCATGATTTTATGAAGCAGGCTGTTGGCTGGCTGAGTGCCAATGGAGATAAATACAAGTTTGATTTCAGCGAAGTACGCAACGAAGTACATCATTATAAACCGGGTACAAACGGACATGGACATCATGATCAACACCCACAAAAACAAGAACCTATGAGCATACATAATGTACAGGGAGGGGGAGGCTGCCCCGGATCACAGTCCATGGATTTCAGAGATCAAAAAATGGATATGAAAGGATTACAATTGGATCAATCAGTTCCTTTAAAGTCAGAATTACGCCAATGGCCGGTGCAAATGCATTTGATCAATCCAATGGCTCCCTATTTTCAACATGCAGATGTAGTTTTAGCAGCCGATTGTGTAGCATTTACCATTGCCAATTTTCACCAGGAATATTTGAAAGGAAAAAGTCTCGCGATCGCCTGCCCTAAACTCGATGGAAACCAGGAAATTTATTTGCAGAAATTGGTGGGAATGATAGACGGTGCAAGAATAAATACCCTGACAGTTATGATCATGGAAGTTCCTTGCTGTGGTGGCCTGATTCAGATGGCAAGAACAGCTGTGAACCAGGCGGAAAGAAATATTCCTGTTAAAATGATAAAAGTAGGGATCAAGGGTGAAATTCTGGAAGAAGAGTGGGTGTAAATAAGGGCGGATTGAAGGATCCATGTTTAGCTGAACTTTATGAAAAAAACAACATGAATAATTTTCCATGACTAATTATAAACAGAAAAGTGATTTCTAAATAAAATTACAAAAGTGAGAACAGCAGTTTTAAGTGTTTTAATTTTGATGAGCTTTCAATTCAGCGCATTCGCTCAATTCTCAATAAGTGGAGAATTCAGGCCCCGGACTGAATACAACCACGGTCTCAATAAACTGGCAGGTCCAAACCAGGATGCAGTAATCTGGACAGCACAACGGACACGCCTGAATTTTGATTTCTCAAATGATTTGATTTCTTCCCGGATCAGTTTACAGGACGTTCGGACCTGGGGAAGTACACCACAACTGGCTGCAGCAGACGGATTTATAGCTCTTCATGAAGCATGGGTTCAGTTAAAGCTTCAAAAGCATTGGAAATTGAAAGCAGGGCGACAGGAACTGGTTTATGATGATCAGAGGATGTTTGGTAATGTGAATTGGGCGCAGCAGGCAAGGAGTCATGATATTTTAGTATTAAAATATGAAAGGCAGGCGTTTCTGAAAGCTGACCTGGGAGTAGCTTATAACCAAAATGAAACCTTAAAAAATCCGTATGCAACAGCCGGATATAAAGCCATGCAATACCTCTGGTTGCATAAGGAATTTGGCAAACATCTAGGCATTAGTTTGTTATTCCTGAACAATGGAAAGCAGATGATAACTGTGATTGATAGTATTACAAATAGTTATAGCACTATTTATAGTCAGACTGCAGGCACCCGAATGACTTTTAAAACGCCGGAAAAAATAACCATAAATGCAGCTCTTTATTATCAAACAGGAATAGATGCTGCAAATCAAGATCTATCTGCTTATTATGCTGCTATTGATGTAACTTTAGCTTTGCTTGCAGAGAATAACCTGAAGTTCACAGCAGGTTTTGAGCTCTTGTCCGGATCGGATCAGAAAAATCCAACACCAGAAAATAATTCATTCAATCCGTTTTATGGCACTAATCATAAATTTAACGGATACATGGATTATTTTTATGTAGGAAATCACACAGGCAGTGTGGGTTTACAGGATCTCTATTTCAAGCTTGGTTATAAAAGCGGGAAATTCACTCCGGGCCTGGATTTCCATTTGTTTTCAGCCGCAGCACAAGTCTATGATGCCTCTGTTTCTAAAGAATACAATGCTGCACTGGGTAATGAAATAGACTTGTCAATTGGCTATAAATTAAATGACATAGTATTATTTAAATTCGGCTATTCTCAACTGTTTGCAACCGAATCTATGGAATACCTTCGTTCGGCCAAAAGCGGAAGTAAAGACGAAATAAACAACTGGGCCTTTTTGATGCTGAGTGTAAAACCCTCATTTTTTGAGTCGAATAAAAATTAAGTTTTCAATACGAGACAAATGAAGATACCTTCTTTATCTAATAATCCTAATTTTGACAAAAACAAATTAACTATGGAAACAAAAGAATTTAATAAATCTGAAATTTTTCGCCTGGATCAGGAAGTTGCTTACAATAATGGAGCAATTGTTAGTAAACAGGTGTTAAAAAAGGAAACGGGCAATGTGAGTCTATTCTCTTTCGATAAAGGCGAGGGTTTAAGTACCCATTCCGCACCATTTGATGCCATGGTTCAGCTGATTGATGGTCGGGCTCAAATCACCATAGCTGATGAGCAATACCTGCTAAATGCTGGTGATTCCATTATCATGCCCGCAAATATTCCTCATGCTGTAAAGGCAATTGAGCAGTTTAAGATGCTGCTCACCATGATAAAAAGTAGCTAAAGTATTTTAAATATCTGACCTGCTGTAAGAATTTTCAAACCTGCAGGAAGATTAACCATTATCAACTAGTTCTAAACAATGAAAGCAATAGAAATACTCGTAAAAGAGCATGACAGCATACTTAAAATGATTGAAATCACTCAAAAAATATTTGCTGATCATAAGGATAAAACTAAAATCAACATCCAGCATATGGAGCAGATACTGGACTTCATCAAGAATTTTGCTGATAAATATCATCATCTGAAAGAAGAAGATGTGTTGTTCATGGAAATGGAAAAGCTGGGCATGCCGCGGGAAGGGGGACCTATTGGCGTGATGCTGATGGAACATGATGAAGGAAGGGAATACATACGAATTGCATCTGAATCAGTGGAGAAAATAAAGTCAGGCAATTGGAAAGACTGGGATGAATTAGAAGATAACCTGTTGAATTATTGTGAATTACTCATAAGTCACATCCACAAGGAAAACCAGATTTTATACCCCATGGCTGAAAGGATATTACCAACTGATCTGCAAACTGAAATGGCCGAAAACTTTGAAAATTCCAACGCATCAACGAGTAATAATGAGTATTTTGATAAATACCTGAAACTCGTGGATGAATTGAGTGCAATTTATTTATCGGACTAGCTCTGGAAATACTGAATCAAAACAATTAAAATAACGTGAGTTGATATTTTAGTTGTAGATTATCAACTGATTTTAAATAGTTCTTAGTGAAATCCTCGTGGCTTAGTGTCTTAGTGGTAAAAAGTATTATTAATAATGCCACAAAGGCCCAAAGACACCAAGATACACAAAGGTTGATTAATTCGCAAATGGAGCGATTTAAACCCTATAAGACATCCATCTGGGCATTCACAATAACAGCCTGCATCCTTTCCATAGTGCAGTGGAAAGTTGAGAAGCCAATGATATTGATCGAGCGTTTCATTCCCTATTCAGGATGGGTGATGATATGGATCCTTGCATTTTATGCTGCTTTTCTGCTTTCCAAAATGAAAGACCCCTCTCAATCCGCCAAATGGCGAAAATACAGCTGGACTTTTTTCTCAATTGTATTCTTTGGGCAATTGATTTTAGGGGTTTCAGGTTATGAAAAGTTTTTAATGCAAGCTGATAAATTACATTTGCCCCTTCCTGCATTGATCATTGGAGGGCCCATCTATCGGGGGCATATCTCTTTTATGCCGATCTTATTTATCAGTACGGTGATCCTGGCCGGCCCCGCCTGGTGCAGCCACCTGTGTTATTTTGGAGCTATTGATAATTTAGTCGCTTCTACCGGTAAGCCTGTCCGGAAAGGGATCAAATTATTATGGCCTTTAAAACATACTTTCCTGTTTCTTGTCATTGTCTCAGCCTTATTGTTCCGCTTTTATAATATACCTGTTTCCCTTGTTACTGCCCTGGCAGCTCTTTTTGGGATTGCCGGCCTTTTAATCATCCTGACTATTTCCAAAAATGTGAATAAAATGTTTCATTGTGTTGTCTATTGCCCGGTTGGAACATTGATCAGTTACATCAAATACATCAACCCTTTCAGATTGTATATTGACAACAATTGCACAGAATGCAATGCCTGCACTAAAACGTGCTATTATGATGCCTTAAATACAGAGCATATTAAAGCCAGGAAACCCGGACAAAGCTGTACACTTTGCGGGGATTGCATTACAAGTTGCCATGTTTTTTCGATCAAATATAAATTCCCTGGGCTAAATCCTAAACAGGCCCGGAACTTATGGTTGATTATCACGATTTCAATTCATGCTGTTTTTCTTGGCTTAGCCAGACTATAATATCTGACCAATTCAAAAAAAGATGATACTTGCTTAAAATATTTAAAGTTTATTAGCTGGAGTATTTAAAGAGGATGGACTTACTTTACGCTCCTTTATCTCGAAAATTCACTGTTTCAAGGAACAATTGGCAGAACAAATCGTAATTTAAACTAGTCTAATTATCTGTTTTAAAAATATTTGACTGTTATCTGGTAAATAGATATTTTTGGAAAATAGGTAATTAAATACCACAATGTAAGAATTAAAAGATTATGATAAATAATTAAATTTAATTGATGTGTTTGTGTTTAAAAATTGTAAATTACATCTGTTTATTAATGAAATAGAACTTCGAATCCCGGGTTCAGTTATTACTTTTTTCAGGCTACTATCTAAACACAAGGATGGTTCCCCAGGAGACTTTAATGGATTAATTCTGTTGGTATTATGCAAGAAAAATTAAGAGATCATTTGATGCGGAAACTACTTTTATTAACCCTGCTTGCTTTGTGGATCTTCCAATTCTCAACTGCAGTCGCACAGGAAGATGAAATGCTGTATAAAACACACTGCGCGGCCTGTCATACAATAGGAAAAGGACGACTTGTGGGTCCTGATCTTTCAGGTATTTCTTCAAAATACAGCGAAAAATGGTTGATCGGTTTCATCAAATCCTCAAAAAGCATGATTGAAAGTGGAGATCCGGATGCCGTGGCTATAGCAAATGAGTATTTCAATATCGTGATGCCCGATTTTAAAGGATCTGACGCAGATGTAAAATCCATCCTTCAATACATTAATAACAGCAGTGAAAAGTCGGAATTGATTGTTGAAGAAGAAGAGAAAGCGATTAAAATCATGGCTGGTGATGCAGATAGTGGAAAATTGTATTTTGAAGGTGAGCTGGCATTTGAAAGCAAGGGAGCCAGCTGCATAAGTTGTCATCATGTGAGTTACCCCCATGCAACCCAGGGTGGATTGCTGGCAAAAGATTTAAGCAAGTCTTATAACACGATGGGTGGCGAAGCTGGAATTCATGCTATTTTGACATCTTCTCCATTTCCATCCATGCAGGAAACCTATAAGGCACACCCTCTTAATCCTTCTGAGATTGAGCATTTAACCATGTATTTAAAAGCAAGCTCTGAACAAACTCAAATAAATAAGGCGGTGATCATTTCTGATACATTTCTTATTGGGATGCTCATTCTTGTCCTCTTGTTTTTTCTCATCAGCCTGATTTGGGCAAAGCGAAAGAAAAACATAGTGAATAAGCAGATTTTTGAAAGGCAGGCTAAGTAATAATCATATAAAGTAAAAGTTCCATGACTTGGATAAAAGATTTAGTGTCCCCTAAAACCCGTAAATGGGAAGAATTCTACAGGAACAGGTGGCAACACGACAAAGTAGTAAGAAGTACTCATGGTGCAAACTGTACCGGTGGCTGCAGCTGGCAGGTGTTTGTGAAGGACGGAATAGTGGTTTGGGAAACCCAGGCTTTGGATTATCCCGAGATTGATCCCAATATTCCTCCATATGAACCAAGAGGATGTCAAAGAGGTATTTCAGCTTCCTGGTATTTATACAGTCCATTGAGGATAAAATATCCCATGATCAGGGGACGATTGCTTGATTTATTTCAGGCGGAGAAAGAAAAAAGCGGGGATGCTTTACAGGCCTGGGCAAGTATTCAGAATGATCCTGAAAAGCGGAAACAATACCAGAATGCCAGGGGTAAAGGCGGTTTCAGAAGAGTCAGCTGGGAAGATGCACATGAAATTATCGCTGCTGCGAATATGCATACAGTGAAAAAATATGGACCGGATCGATTGGTGGGCTTTTCACCCATTCCTGCTATGTCCATGATCAGTTATGCAGCCGGTTCCAGGTTCCTACAATTAATGGGAGGAGTAAACCTGAGTTTTTACGATTGGTATTGCGATTTACCCAATGCATTTCCTGAAATCTGGGGTGAGCAAACAGATGTGGCCGAGAGTGCTGACTGGTATAATGCCAAATTCATTGCTGTCATGGGTTCCAACCTGGCCATGACAAGAACTCCGGATGTTCACTTTTTTGCAGAAGCTCGGCACAATGGAACCAAAACAATAGTTTTTTCACCCGATTTGAGCATGGTGGCAAAATATGCTGATGAATGGGTACCTGTACATGCAGGAATGGATGGGGCTTTTTGGATGTCAGTTACACATGTGATCCTGAATGAATTTCATTATAAAAATCCTGTTCCATACTTCATTGATTATGTAACTAAATTCACTGACAGCCCATTTTTAGTGGAAATGATTGAAAAAGACGGCCGTTTTGAAGCAGGTCGATTAGTGAGAGCCAGCAGTATTAAAAAGTACAGGGATATTGAAAATGGAGATTGGAAGTTTTTGAATATAGATGAAGACAGTGGGGAAGCCGTTTGTCCCGCTGGCAGTTCTGGTCATCGTTGGGACAGCAAGGACGGCAACTGGAATATTTTACCAATAGATGGTGAAAACGGCAAAGATTACAAACCGCTTTTGTCTTTCATTGATAAGCACGACAAAGTATTGCAGGTCGAATTCATTGATTACGGCAAAGATCACAAGTCCTCAAGGGGAGTGCCAGTCCGTTACCTGGATACTGCAAAAGGAAAAATAGCTGTTACAACTGTGTATGATCTCACCATGGGACAATTTGGAATTGACCGGGGATTAGCCGGTGATTCTGCTAAAACCTATCAGGATGAGGACTTTGCCTATACACCTGCATGGCAGGAAATGTTCACGGGAATCAATGCCAACTCAGTCATCAAATTTGCACGGGAGTGGGCAGTAACAGCAAAAACCACCGAGGGTAAATGCATGATCATCATTGGTGCCGGGATCAACCAGTGGTATCATGGCAATTTAATTTACAGGGCAGGGGCAATGACACTGATGTTGACCGGTTGTATTGGTAAAAACGGGGGAGGAATGAATCATTATGTGGGCCAGGAAAAGCTGGCACCTGTGGATTCATGGGGAACCATTATGTCAGGAAAAGACTGGGCAGGCCCGCCCCGATTGCAGCAGGCTCCCATTTGGCATTATATAAATTCGGATCAGTGGAGATATGATTCCAACCAGGCACATTATAATTATTCTCCTGAAAATGAATTATCTTCTCAGCACACGGCAGACCTGGTGTCAAAATCAGTACGAAATGGATGGATGCCTTTTTATCCGCAGTACAATAAAAACAGCATTGATATTGTAAAGGAGGCAGAATCCAATGGCGCAAAAACAGATAAGGAAATAGCAGATTATCTGATCGCTGAACTAAAGGCCGGCAAAATAGAATATTCGGTTTCTGATCCTGATAATGAGGCTAATTTTCCCCGTGTATGGTATATCTGGCGTGGTAATGCCTTGATGTCCAGTGCAAAAGGTCACGAATATTTTTTAAAGCATTATTTAGGAACGCATCACAATGATGTGGCTGAAGAATTGGGAAAAGATCATGTGAAGGAAGTCAAATGGCATGAAATAGCACCCCAGGGGAAAATCGATTTGGTGGTGGACCTCAATTTCAGAATGGATACTTCTGCTTTGTATTCAGATATTGTTTTGCCGGCTGCTACCTGGTACGAGAAATCAGACCTGAACAGCACGGATATGCATTCATTCATTCATCCACTCACAGCAGCCATCAAACCAGCCTGGGAATCCAAAAGTGACTGGGCGATATTCCGTGATATTGCAAAAGCCACACAAAACCTGGCCAAAACACATTATAAGGAACCCATCAGGGATATTGTTAATTCACCGCTAGCTCATGATTCCAGGGCTGAAATTGCACAAGCTGATATCAAGGATTGGTATCTCGGGGAATGTGAAGCGATACCGGGTGTTAGCATGCATAAAATGGATGTTATTGATAGGGATTATACTAAAATATATGATAAGTTTATAAGCCTGGGGCCTCAAATAAGAAATGGACTTGGAGCCCATGGAAGTTCTTACAATTGTGCTGATTTTTATGAAGAGATGTTAGAGAATAAAGATCATTTAAGCCGGGTGGATGGGATTGATTATCCATCTTTGGCCCAGGATGAAGAAGCCATTGACGCCATTCTCAAACTGTCTTCACTGACCAATGGTGAACTTGCCCATAGGGCCTACCAGAATGCTGAAAAAAGAACAGGTGTTAAACTGACAGATATCAGTGAGGGAAGCAAAGATGTGCGAATCGATTTTCTGGCCTTGCAGGGGCAACCCAGAAGATATAATAATTCTCCTATTTGGTCAGGTTTAATGAAACATGGACGAACTTATGCCGGGTTTACCTACAATGTGGACAGAAGTATTCCCTGGAGAACCCTTACAGGAAGACAACACTTTTACCTGGATCATGTGGGCTATATGAAATTCGGGGAGCATCTCCCCACCTTTAAACCAGCACCCGATCCTGAAATATACGGCGACTTGATAGTTTCAGAATCCAGGGGAAAAACGAAAACACTGAATGTATTGACTCCGCATGGGAAATGGCACATTCATTCGACTTTTGCTGATAACATCCGTATGCTTACACTTTCCCGTGGAATTGAACCCTGCTGGATGAGTGAAGCAGATGCCGGAGAAGCAGGAATAAAAGACAATGATTGGGTTGAAGTTTACAACGACAACGGAGTTTATTGCACTCGTGCAGTAGTCAGTGCAAGAATTCCAAAAGGACATTGCTTCATCTACCATGCACCTGAACGCACCTATTCTGTCCCAAAATCAGAAGTCCGGAATAACAAACGGGCAGGAGGACATAACAGTTTAACCCGCGTGCGGTTAAAACCCAACTTATTGATGGGAGGATATGGCCAGTTTACATATCATTTTAACTATTGGGGACCAGTTGGTGTAAACAGGGATTCATTTGTCATGGTTAGAAAAATGGAAAAAGTTTCATTCTAATAATTAGTAAGAAGAAAATTCAGATTATGGATATAAGATCACAAATAGCGATGGTTTTTCATCTCGATAAATGCATTGGCTGTCATACCTGCTCAATTGCATGTAAAAATATCTGGACCGACAGGAAAGGTTCGGAATATATGTGGTGGAATAATGTGGAAACAAAACCAGGAACCGGATATCCAACGAAATGGGAAGACCAGGATATTTATAAAGGTGGCTGGAAACTTGATAATTCAAAGGGAGAATTGCAAACGAACTGGAAGAGCAAAGGATTGGGAAATATTTTCCACAATCCAAATATGCCCTCCATGGATGATTATTACGAACCTTTTACTTATAGATATAAAGACCTGTTTACAAGCGAAGAGTCAAATGATCAGCCCACAGCTATACCGGTATCGCAGATCACCGGGGAATTCATAAACATCAAAGGTGGTCCTAATTGGGATGATGATTTAAGCGGTTCCCCTGATTATGCGCGTAATGATGTGAATTTCAAAAATTTGGACCCCGCAGAACAGGAGGCTATGTTTCAGTTGGAACGAATGACATTTCATTATCTTCCCAGGATATGTAACCATTGCCTGAATCCTGCTTGTGTAGCTGCCTGTCCGTCAGGAGCCATTTATAAGCGGGGTGAAGACGGAGTTGTTTTAGTCAACCAGGAAAAATGCCGGGCCTGGAGAATGTGTGTCTCTGCCTGTCCTTATAAAAAAACATATTACAATTGGAATTCCGGAAAATCAGAAAAATGCATACTTTGTTTTCCAAGAATTGAATCTGGCCAGGCTCCGGCTTGTATGCATACCTGTGTGGGCCGGATCCGCTACCTGGGAGTTATGCTGTATGATGCAGATGAGATCAAAAATGTAGCCTCATGTGCTGAAAACGAGTTAGTTGAAGCACAAAGAAATATCTACCTGGATCCGCATGATGAGGAGGTGATTCAGGCTGCCACTGAAAATGGCATCTCGCTAAGCACAATTGAATCAGCTCAGAAATCACCTGTTTGGAAATTTGTCAAAGAATGGGAAATAGCTCTGCCTTTGCATCCAGAATTCAGAACTGTGCCGAACCTATTTTATGTTCCCCCTTTGCTGCCTGCAATGGCCACTGTTAAGGATGGAAAATATGAAAACCAGGCTGATTCATTCTGGGGAGGTATTGATAAAATGCGGGTGCCTTTGAAATACCTGGCAAGTATGTTTAGTGCGGGAAATACGGATACCATCAGGGATGTATTAGGAAAATTGATGGCTGTGAGGCATCTGAGAAGAGCCCTGACAGTGAATGATCAGGATAAAGATATCACTGCTATTGCCATGAAAGAGTCAGGCCTGGATCAGGATACGGCCAATGCCATTTACAGGCTCACTTCCCTGCCCAAATTCGGGGAACGATTTGTTATTCCTGAAGCGCATCGGGAAGAAGCCATTGAAATGCTGAATGATACAGAGGAGTTCAAAGGAAAAACAGGATTTGGAACCAGGAAAAGTTTTGAAAGGGGATTATAAATAAGAATTAATATAGGATGAAACATTATAAACAACTGGCAGATTTATTCAGGTATCCTTCAGAACGATTAGTGTCTGATAGTTCAGAATTTGAAAAAGTGATACAGGAAAATTTCAAATCTGAAGTTTCCAAATACCGCTTATTCCTGGAGCATACACAGCAACAATCCCTTATGAAATTACAGGAATATTATGTTAAAACTTTTGATATACAGGCCTTATCCCATTTAGATGTAGGCTATATTCTTTTTGGTGAGGATCTAAAGAGGGGCGATTTTCTGGTTCAGCTTCAGCAGGAGCACATCAAATACAATACAGATCTGGGAACTGAACTTGCTGATCATTTACCAAATGTCCTGGTATTACTGGCTACAACCGATGATTCTGATTTCGCAGATGAATTCGTTCAGTTTATTCTTTTACCGGCTGTACTGGGTATGATCAAAGAATTCAAATCTGAATCCAACGTGTATTCAGTTTTATTGCAGCTTTTGAAGCACATACTTATCAAGGATTTTAACATGGAAGAGATCAGTATTGAAATACCTGAAAACAAAGATTGTGTATTCGCTGGAAATGGCTGCTCTGTTAATAATTTAGAAAACTATTAATGAATGAAACATGACTAATTTTTGGTTTATTGGATTGCCGTATGCAGCCCTCATGATTTTTATTTTAGGATCCTTGCTACGGTATAAATTAATTCCTTTCCAGGTATCTTCATTGTCAACACAATTCCTGGAAGGAAAGAAACTGTTTTGGGGAAACCGACCTTTTCACTGGGGAATTATCTTCCTGTTTTTTGGCCATTTGATTGCTTTTTTATTCCCCAAAACCTTAATTCTGTGGAACGGAGTACCACTTCGGCTGATGATTATTGAAGCCGCTGCTTTTGCTTTTGCTGTTTCGGCCCTTATAGGTTTAATCCTGCTCATTATCAGAAGATTAAGCAATAAAAAACTTCAGGTTGTGACCAGCAAAATGGATATAGCGGTTTATGTTGTTTTATTACTGCAAATTATAAGCGGAATATGGATCGCCTTGTTTTATCGTTGGGGTTCCACCTGGTTTGCTTCATCCCTCACGCCTTACCTGAAATCTATTTTTACACTAAATCCTGATGTGCAGATTATAGCTACCATGCCATGGATGGTTAAACTTCATGTATCGAGCGCATTCGTGATGTTGGGTATGATTCCTTTTACGCGTTTCATACATTTTTTAGTGTATCCACTGGCCTATTTATGGCGACCTTATCAATTGGTCATCTGGAATTGGGAAAGAAAAAAGATTCGTAAATCCAGTAAGCTGGCTATAGATCACAAAATCACCAAACAGCAGTAGTTACAAAAATCAGAAAAGCATAAATTAATACCATGACTCCAAAATCCCATTCTTTAATTGATTTTAAAAATCCCAGCATAAGAACCCTGCATTTTACATGGATTGCATTCTTTTTAACATTCGTTGTGTGGTTTAATATGGCAGGTGTATTGTCGAAAATGATTGAGCAATTCGACTGGTTATCAAAATCAAATGTAAAAGCCTTATTAGTAACGAATGTGGCATTAACCATACCTGCAAGGATTATCGTTGGAGGCTTGATTGACAAATTCGGTCCGCGCAGGATATTTGCCGGGCTGATGGTGATTATGCTGATTCCGGGATTGACCTTTGCTTTTGGAAATAATTTAACCCAGCTGGCATTAAGCCGCCTTTTTTTGGGTGCAATAGGTGCCGGTTTCGTGATCGGAATTAAAATGACCGCTAACTGGTTTACGCCAAAATACATCGGCAGAGCTGAAGGTTTTTATGCCGGCTGGGGTAATTTTGGATCGGCAGCTGCTGCAGCAATGGTTCCCTTTGTTGCGGTTAATATCTTAGGTGGTGACTGGAGATGGTCTTTGGCAATTACCAGTATAGTTACGTCTATATATGGAGTTATTTATTTTTTAATTGTGAAGGATTACCCTGCCGGTCAGGAGCCATCAGCAAAACAGAAAAAAGGGGGACCCATGCCTGTTTCCTCCTATTTTGACCTGCTTCAATATTTAATTTGGGAATTGCCATTATATGGCGCATTGGGTTTAGTGGCTTTCATCCTGCACAAGCAAATGATTCATGGAGAGCATATGATCTCTATGAATGTGGTTGTCGGAATTTGGATTGCATTATTTGTGGTTTACCTCGCTGATATTGCCCGCATACTAAAAGTGAATCTTCCCAGATTGAAAGCAGGAGTTCCTGAAAGCGAGAAATTCCCATTTGGAAGTGTGGGAGCACTGAATTCCACCTATTTTGCAAATTTTGGAGCTGAGTTAGCCATCGTATCCATGCTGCCCATGTTTTTCTATGAAGTCTTTAGCGGTTTATTATATCCGGATGGAACACAGGTCATGAGCCTGACATTCGCAGGAGCCGTAGCCGGTTCTTTTGCTTTTATGAATTTAGTGGCGAGACCCCTGGGAGGTCTGTTATCTGATAAGATGGGCAGTCGCAAAAAAACAATGATGTTGTATATGAGCGGCATCACGATTGGATTTTTCCTGATGGCAATGATTGCAAAATATGGACCTTTCGGTGCAAATGGAGAAACTACACTTCTGCCCCAGTTCAATACCATGGGCTGGTTAATTGTTTCTGTCATCATTACCATGTTTGCTTCTTTTTTTGTGCAGGGAGCTGAAGGAGCCACTTTTGCCATGATCCCTTCGATCAAAAAAGAGATGACCGGTCGTATTGCGGGAATGGCTGGGGCTTATGGTAATGTCGGAGCCGTCACTTATTTATTCCTGTATAATTTTATGGACGACAAATCATTTTTGTATATGCTGTCAGCCGGGGCGTTTATCAGCCTGGTTTATTGCTTTTTTATGCTGAAAGAACCCAAGGATGCTTTTGCAGATAATTTTTAAATGATCCGTTCCAGTATGGACTTGAAATCACCTGCAGATGAGATCTATCTAAATATAATAATATGAAAATTAACCTTTCGAACTGGAATGTTGAAGATTCAAATTTTTGGGAATCAAGCGGAAAGAAAATTGCCAATCGCAATTTAATTATATCAATCCCGGCATTGCTTTTAGCATTTGCGGTTTGGATCATGTGGGGAGTTATTATTAAGTACATGAAAGATTTCGGGTATAATTTTGGAATGACTGATGGCCTGATCCCCGGTTCAGCCCCATTTATTGAAACCCTTAATAAGGTGAATGGCCTGTACTATACTTTGCCAGCAATTGCAGGTTTGGCTGGTGCCACCTTAAGATTACCGAATTCATTTCTGATCTCATTGGGGGGAGGCCGGAATGTGATTTTTGCCACCACCTTATTATTGATTATTCCTGCCTTAGGAACCGGAATGGCATTGGCCGATTTGAACACAAGCTATATGGTTTTTGCCATCATGGCTTTGCTTTCCGGCTTTGGTGGTGGAAATTTTGCCTCCTCTATGAGCAATATCAGCTTTTTCTTTCCAAAGAAAAACCAGGGCTATGCTTTGGGAATGAATGCAGGGATAGGTAACCTGGGTGTGGCAGTCATGCAAAAAACAATTCCTTTTGTCGTGGGTTTTTCATTGTTTGGCGTTGCCGGAGTTTCCATGGGAACCGGGAATGGCCCATTAGCTGGAATTCAAAATGCGGGATGGGTGTGGGTACCTCTGTTAGCCCTTTCTGCTATTGCAGCATTTTTCGGGATGAACAATGTAATTACAGGAACACCCAAATTACCGAATCCAATCCAGGGAATCTCTAAAACTCTTTTGATGGTTTTTCTGGGCCTTGTTGCCGCAAGTGCCGGTGCCTATTTATTAGTGGGTTTAAAAGTTAATATGTGGATTGTACTGCCAGTCGTGATCATTTTGACAGTTTTACTCATGAAATATGCAACACCCGGGGCGATCAAGGATAACCTGAAGAAACAATTCTCTATCCTGTCAGATAAGCACAACTGGATCATGACTGTCATTTACACGATGACATTTGGTTCCTTTATTGGATTTTCGGCAGCATTTCCAAAATTATGTCAGGATATATTTGTTTATACTGATTCCGCGGATCCCAGTTTTATTAATCCAAATGCTCCGAATTTCATGCTTTGGGTGTTTTTGGGTCCTGCCTTGGGAGCTTTGATACGACCGGTGGGTGGCATACTCTCAGACAAAATAAATAGTGGATCAAGGGTCACTGCTTTTAGCACTGTTTTCCAGATCATAGCAACACTGGCAGTCGCTTATTTTATTATAAAAGCCCGGGAGGCAAACTCTCCTGAACAATACTGGTGGCCGTTCTTCATCTCTTTTATGGTGCTTTTTATGACTACAGGTATTGGAAACGGATCCACCTTCAGGAGTATTCCATATATATTTCAAAAAGAACAGGCAGGTCCTGTATTAGGCTGGACTTCAGCTATTGCTGCATATGGTGCTTTTGTGATCCCGAAAGTATTCGGACAACAAATAAGTGCTGGTACACCGGAAAAGGCACTTTTTGGTTTTGCCATTTATTATGTTATTTGCCTGTTACTGAACTGGTATTATTACGACAGAAAAAAATCAGGAATTCAGTGCTGATAAAGAAGTTTTCTGCAACAAGAGTTAGTTTTCTTCCGGACTGACTTCAATTTTTGCACATATCTCCTCCACTGCGATGATTGCCTGTTCGTTGCCTGCAAGTGCTGCATCCCTGAAATCGTTGCATGCTCCAGTGGCATCATTATTATAGAGTTTCATACGACCTCTTGCGTACAGGCCGATCAAGTCATCCGGTTGCAGTTCAGTATATTGAATCAAATCATCCAGGGCTTTCTTGTAGGACTGTTGTTTTTCCCATATTTTAGAGCGATGCAGGTAGGCTTCGGCATATTTCGGATCGATCTTTATTGCTTTTTCATAATCCTGAAGTGCTTCAGCTTCCATCGTTAAAGACTGGTAGGCGAGTCCCCTGTTTACATGTCCCCTGGCTATTCCGGGTGTGAGCTGTAATCCTGTGGTGTAGGAGGCTACAGCCCGTTGAAAATCTTGTTTTTGCAGGTAGATATAACCTTTGGTAAAATAGGCTGGAGCATAAGTGTAGTCAAAATTGATGGCCATTTCCAGGTCTGTGAGTGCCGAATCCCATTCTAAATGATACATTTTGCTGTAACCTAAATAGTAATATATTTCAGCATCTCGTTTTCCCAGCTCATTGGCAATTTCTAAATTAACAAGTGCATTTGGAAAATCATGCAGAATAACATAACAAAACCCCATCCAGTAATAAACCTCTTTCTCTTTATAACCTAAATCTATTGCTTTCTGAAAATCATTGATAGCATACCAGAAATTTTCCATTTTCACCTGAACAAAACCGCGGGAATAATAATAATTTCCCTGGTCGTTTTTTAAACTCACAGCAGTATTATAGGATCTTAGAGCATTGTAATAATCTAAATAATCTGAATAGACCACTCCTTTAAGAGCATATGCCTGTGCGTTATTGGGCTCCAGTTCAATCACTTTATTGAAATCTGAAATGGCATCAGCAGGCATATCGAGACCGTAGTAGCATTGACCTCGCATATAGTAACCCAATGCATAAGTTGAATCTAGTTCTATCACCTGGTTGAATGCAATCAGGGCTCTTTCCTTGTCAGTTAGAAAATCTATGGTACCTGTAGCCATTAAATCCTTTATGCGCTGCGCTTTTGAAGGTGGTTGTGCCTTGATAGTTGTCATCGATAATAAGAGTAGGATTACAATAAGGTGCTTGATCATAGTGAATGATTTATAGTTTTATATGCCAAATTTATTCCAAAAAATATTCATAGACTATGGACGTAAGTGGATTCACATGGGTTGTATTAATAAGATTTAATGTGTTTTAGTTAAGGAAATAGACTTCGACTACCCGCCTGCGCGGGCAGGCGCTCAGTCCAACAGTTACCCTGAGCGCCT
>JADHTG010000101.1 GCA_016776505.1 Bacteroidota bacterium | reverse complement strand
GGCCTGGTGAAAGATATACAAGTAGAGGTAGAAGATGAAGTAAGTGAGGGTCAATCATTGTTGGTTTTAGAAGCCATGAAAATGGAGAATATAATCAAATCACCTGTAAACGGACATATTAAGAGCATTGATGTTAAAAAAGATACCGCTGTTGATAAAGGACAGGTCCTTATAAAATTCAAGTAGTCTTTATTAATTATTCAGCTATTGTAAGGAAAGTAGTTCTCAGCCCCTGTTTCTTTTCCAGTTTGATTGTACTTCACTTTCCTGATCCTCTATGCCATTTGAATTTTTTGTTTCCGAGAAAATTTTTGCAGCAAGCAGCGCTGCTATCAATTGTTCTTCTGATTTATCTACATCCATTTTTTCAGGATCAAAATAATTCCCTACAAAATGGGTATCAAAATGGCCAGACCGAAACGCCTCATGCTCCATAACAAACCGACAGAAAGGAAGGGTTGTCTTGACTCCTGTAATGCGGTATTCTTCGACAGCCCTGAGCATGCGGGAAATAGCTTTTTCCCTGGTTTTTCCAAAAACTATCAATTTGGAAATCAACGGATCATAATAAATTGAGACTTCCATTCCTTCTTCGTAGCCATCGTCTACACGCACACCTTTTCCAAGTGGTGGAATATAAGTGGTCAATCTACCAATAGAAGGCAGAAAATTGTTCCTGGGATCTTCAGCATAAATACGTGCTTCAATCGCGTGACCTTTTATCGTAATATCTTGCTGTTTATAACTAAGCTTTTCACCTCTTGCGATCCGTATTTGTTCTTTCACTAAATCAATATGACAAATAAATTCCGTTACAGGATGTTCCACTTGCAAACGGGTATTCATTTCAAGGAAATAGAAGTTAAGATTTTCATCCACCAAAAACTCCACGGTTCCTGCGCCCACATAATTACATGCCTTCGCCACTCCCACAGCAGCATTACCCATTTTCTTGCGGATCTCTGGTGTAATAATAGCAGATGGAGCTTCTTCAATCACTTTTTGATGTCTTCTTTGAATGGAGCACTCCCTTTCATTGAGATGAACGATATTTCCAAAATTATCCGCAATTATTTGAATTTCAATATGACGGGGAGATGTAATATATTTTTCAATAAACACAGAACCATCACCGAATGAGCTGGTCGCCTCGCTTACTGCCAGTTTCATTTGCTCTTCGAAAGACTCAACCTCCTGAACTATCCGCATTCCTTTTCCACCGCCTCCGGCAGCTGCTTTTATTAATATCGGAAAGCCTATATCCTGAGCGATCTTTTTTGCTTCATCCAAATCATCAATAGCGTAATCGGTTCCCGGAACCATTGGTATTTTGAATTGTTTGACAGCATCTTTTGCTGCTAATTTATTCCCCATTATCTCAATGGCTTCCGGATTGGGTCCAATAAATTTAATCCCCTCAGCTTCAACAAGGCGTGCAAAATCAGCATTTTCAGAAAGAAATCCATAACCCGGATGAATGCCATCTACATCTAAATCCTTGCATACTTTCAGAATTTTATCCATTCGTAAGTAGGAATCTTTGGAAGGAGCTGGTCCAATGCATACTGCTTCATTTGCATACCTCACATGAGGAGATAATCTATCAGCTTCCGAATAAATAGCAACTGTTTCTATTCCCATCTCTTTTGCTGAACGCATAACCCTGAGCGCAATTTCACCCCTGTTTGCTATTAGAATCTTTTTCATTATTTAATGTATAATAGGATATATTTAATAAAATGAACCGATTTGTTGAAAGTTCAAATATACTGTATGTCGATCGAAATCTTTACTTTTGCAGGGTCCGATATGGATCTTTTTAGAGCATCAAATAAACAATCCATTTATGAGTAAATATAAGCAATTAGATGAAAAAATAAACGAGGCCCTGCAAGGGGGCGGTGAAAAAAGAATTGAATCACAACACAAGAAAGGAAAACTAACTGCAAGAGAAAGAATTCATTTTTTACTGGATGAAGGATCATTCCAGGAGACCGGGATGCTCGTCCAGCACAGATCAAACCAATTTGGCCTGGAGAAGCAAAAATTTCTGGGTGATGGAGTAGTGACCGGTTACGGTAGAATAAATGGCCGCCTGGTTTATATTTTTTCCCAGGATTTCACTGTATTCGGGGGTTCCCTGGCTGAAAAACATGCCGAAAAAATTGTCAAGATTATGGATCTTGCTATGAAAAATGGCGCACCTGTTATTGGTTTGAATGATTCCGGCGGTGCCCGTATTCAGGAAGGAATTGTTTCCCTGGGAGGTTATGCAGATATCTTTTACAGAAACACACTGGCTTCCGGAGTGATCCCTCAAATATCCTCTATCATGGGTCCATGTGCTGGTGGAGCAGTATACTCCCCAGCTATAACAGACTTTATCCTGATGGTTGACAATACTTCTCATATGTTTGTTACCGGACCCAATGTGGTCAAAACAGTGACACATGAAGAAGTGACTTTTGGAGAGTTGGGAGGAGCTTATACTCATGCTTCAAAATCCGGCGTATGTCACATTACTTCAGATAACGAAATGCAGGCTATTGAAAATATCAAAAAATTGCTAAGTTATATCCCTCAAAATTGTGAAGAAACTCCACGATCAATTGATTATCAATTAGTTGATTCGGAAATGGTTCCCGAATTAGATGATATTCTTCCGGATAATGATAACCAACCTTACGATATGAAAGAGGTCATTGTAAAAACAATAGACCCTGACACCTTCTTTGAAATACATAAAGATTATGCGGAAAATATAGTCGTGGGCTTTGGAAGGCTTGCAGGCAAAAGTATTGGTATTGTGGCCAATCAACCAGCCAGTTTAGCAGGAGTACTTGATATTGATGCCTCCAAAAAAGGCGCACGATTTGTTCGTTTCTGCGATTCATTCAACATTCCTTTACTGGTTTTTGTTGATGTACCTGGATTTTTACCGGGAACTGACCAGGAATGGAACGGAATCATAACCAATGGGGCCAAATTGTTGTATGCTTTTTCTGAAGCTACAGTTGCCAGAGTATCAGTCATAACCAGGAAAGCCTTTGGAGGTGCTTACGATGTAATGAACTCAAAACACATAGGTGCAGATATGAATTTCGCATGGCCAAATGCCTCTATTGCTGTGATGGGCCCAAAAGGTGCTGCAGAAATTATTTTCAGACATGAGATCAAAGAAGCTAAAAACCCTGAAGAAAAACTGATCGAAAAAGAAGCAGAATTTACCAAGGAATTCCTGCATCCATACCGCGGTGCAGCTCATGGTTACATAGATGAAGTCATCAAACCACATGAAACAAGGGACCGCTTGATTCGTGCGTTTAAAATGCTTGAAAATAAAGTGGACAAGTTACCAAAAAAGAAACACGGAAATATTCCTTTGTAAAGATAAAAAAACAAAAGCAATTACTATGGAAGGAAATATGAGCTGTTAACAGCTTGGAATACCAACCTGGCTATTCAGCACTTTGTTCTAAACCCAACAGATCCTCGATTTTTTTCCAGGCCAGAATTCGGTTTTGTTCAAAAGATTCAAGGTGCTGATTTTCACCTGTTTTGACAAATTCGAGATAATCCCCTGCCTCTTCTTTTAATATTTGACAGATATCCACCTGCATCAATACAGCATCATTTCCTTCCTGGTCCAAAAATCCAGATTCATACAGTTTAGTGAACTGGTTTTTACTTATTTCCATTAACTGCAAATATTCGTTAAGCAAATTAATACACATCTCCTTTTTGATCGCATCATAAATATAGGAGTCTGCAATTGTTCCCAGGTAAACATAACTCATATACATGTTATTGGAAGACAGCACAGCCATCGTCTCCAGGTAAAGATCTTTTTCCGGATTCTGGGCCTGGGATTGTTGAAATCCGGCAATTCCAATCAATAATAAGAGGATACAATTTCTAAACATAGGAATGATATTTTAGGTTGGATATTTATTTTCAATTATTATGCCTGAAAAATAGGGCTCGAAATTACAAAATACCATGACAGCTATTAGGAACTTATTGAACTCAAAAAATATGCAAATTTTTACTTTTACATAACTAATTGATTGAATAATAAGTTTTTATCTTTGAATTTACTCATATCCATTGCCTTAATTAAATCCTATTCCATAATTTTGAATGTAATAAATGATACATAAATCATGAGCGAGGAACAAAAAACAGAATTCCAGGTTAAAAGTGAAGATTTATTGAAATCCATTAAAAAGATTATCCGTGAAGGAAATGTCAGGAAGATAGTGATCAAAAATGAAAACGGCAAAAAGTTACTGGAAATTCCCCTTAGCCTGGGTGTAATTGGCGCTCTTTTATTGCCGGTAATTACGGCGGTAGGCGCAATCACCTCGATGGCTGCTAAATTTACAGTGGAAGTAATAAAAAATCCGGATTAATTCTATTGAGCCGTAATGAAATTTCCTGACTCGCCATACTGTAGAATGGTCTCTTTCATATGGACATCCTCGACATACAATCGGTAGACTTTTTCTTCTTTTGGTTTTTCAGACACCGATATTTTAACGACTTCAAATTCATTGAATTTGGATGATTCAAAATGGGTAATAATGGCTGCCGGTAGCTTTTCATAATCGATCAGGACAGCTGTTTGCATCCATTTTCCATTTGCAGTATAAGTAACATCATACCAGTTATTTTCATCATAATAGGAAATGATATAGTGATCCCCTTCCTTAGACCAATCTTCGGCAGACGCTTTTGGATATTTTTTTTGAAACTGGTTCATGATTTTTTCTGGTAAAAGCGTATCCGGCACCAAAGTTTCTTGGGCAAATAATCCAGCACAAGCTAGTATTAATGCAAACAATAAACAGCCTGTTTTCATTTTTATTATTTTAAAAGCTAATTAAACACCTTTTAATTCAGATGTTAAGTTATTGTCTTTTTCGTAATTACTTCCAGCTTTTCTAATTATTCGTTAGCTGCTTCAATGCTTCTTCAATCGTCTCAACAGGCATTTTACATGCGTTGTCCCGGCAAACGTAAATCAAAGTTTTTGCTTTTACAAAACGATTTTCCAAAATGGATATTTCATCATGCTCCGACACGCATCCTGCAATAAGAACAGTGGGCAAATATTCCTGGTTGATCTCTTTTCTTAATTCAAGAGCATTTTCTCCACAAAAAACCATTTCATAACTGGGGTATTGATAATTTATCAATAAACTAAACCAGTTCGCATAATAAGCCGGGTGATCGAGCATTTTGTTTTGTACACTCAGCAACATGTTCTTCGCTTTTACCAAATAATCGGTTCGTCCCATTAGTTTACCGAGTTTGAATAAATTATGAGCCATGATAGAATTTGGAGATGGAATTACATGATCTCCAATTTCAATATGTTCTGCTACAAGCTCTGAAGCTTTTGTATTCGAAAAAGTAAAATGATCGCTTTTATTATCAGGGAAGTTTTCCATTACATATTCAATCAACTTATTGGCTTGTGACAGGTAGGTTAGATTGAATGTTGTTTCATAGAACTTGACAAAGGCTTGAATAAGAATGCTATAGTCATCGAGAAATGCTGTGATACTGGATTTGCCATTTTTATAATTTCGATAGAGTTTTTCCCCTTTGATGAAATTCTTTTGAATAAATTGCGCATTTCTTTTTGCCAGTTCAAGGAAATCCTCATCTCCAAAAGCGTTGTAGGCATCCAACAGCCCGGAAAGCATAAGAGCATTCCAGGAACATAAAATTTTATCGTCCAGGCCCGGACGAATTCTCTTAGACCTGGCATCAAACATCAGTTGAATGGATTGCTGAATTTGATCATAAGCTTCCGCCTCAGGCATTTGAAATTCATTCGCAACTGTTTTTAAATTCTCCCTTATAAGCAGAATATTTTGATCTTTTTCCCATAGCCCCTTTTTTCCCACCTGAAAATAAGCTTTAAACAGGGGCGAATTATTATTTAGAATCTGGTCAATTTCAGTTTCCGTCCATACGTAGAATTTTCCTTCTTCACCTTCACTATCTGCATCTAAAGCCGAATAGAATCCATATTCCTCTGACATCAATTCCCTTTGAACAAAGGCTACAGTTTCGTAAACCACTTTTTTGTAGAGCTGATTTTTTGATGTTTGATAAGCATGGGAATACAAACTCACCAATTGGGCATTATCGTAAAGCATTTTTTCAAAATGCGGTGCTTTCCAGTGCTTATCAGTAGAATACCTTGCGAATCCTCCACCTAACTGATCATAAATCCCTCCTTTAGCCATTTTATCTAAAGTAAGGTATAGCTGCTCTGAAGCAGCTTCATTTTTTGATAGTTGAGAGTAATCCAACAAATATTGATAAACTACAGGCATTGGAAATTTGTTTTGTGTGTTTAAGCCACCTTCAGTCGCGTCCATTGATTTAAGCAGGTTTTTATTAGCTTTTTCAGTCATTCCTGTGCTGATCAATTCAGCCGCCCCCTCTTCAATAAGATTTAATTGCGCAATTCCATTCAACAGTTGGTTGGCATATTCGTCAACACGTTTATATTGATTCCTGTAAAGATCAGCCACTTGTTTGAGAACAGCAATCCATTTTTCTTTTGGGAAATAGGTTCCTCCAAAAAAAGGCCGGCCATCCGGCAAAGCGAATGCATTCAGTGGCCATCCGCCGTGCTGAGTCATCAGTTGCACTGCATTCATGTATAAATGATCTACATCCGGCCTTTCTTCCCTATCCACTTTAATGCAGACGAAGTTTTCGTTCATAAGCTCTGCAACTTCCTCATTTTCAAAACTTTCTTTTTCCATTACATGACACCAGTGGCAGGCAGAATATCCTATGCTTATGAGTAATGGCTTATTTTCTCGCTTTGCTTTTTCAAGAGCTTTTTCTCCCCAGGGATACCAATTGACAGGATTATGGGCATGTTGCAATAAATAAGGGCTGCTTTCATGTATTAATTCGTTGCTGTGTTCTTTCTTTATCATTTCTTTATCATCATGAGTGTTGTTCTGGCAGGAAGCTTGAAATATGAAAAAAATAAATGCGATTAAATAGGTTAATTTCATTCAGGAGAATTAATTTGGACATGTGTATGCAAAAACAAATCCAATGATCCAGCTAAATACTATGAAAAAAGACTATTATTTCATTTAAATTTGTGGAAAGCCATTTTATGTTTTACGGATATTCCGCCTACACCCATCATCATATTATTCTAAAGCTTCTATTGCTAATAGTTGTTGCATTTTTTATTGATTTGTATTTTCAGAGGGGATTTAAGCAGTTATTTAATAAAAGAAGATCCAATTTCCTGCATTATTTCATTCGCATTAATTGGATTTTTTTTCTGTTTTTTACTGCATTTTCAACGTCTTATTTATTGCTTTTCCAGCTGGCATGCGACCATCCTTTCCGCGTGAGATATGTGATTTGGATCCATACTTTTTTTCTACTGACTTACATGCCCAAAACTGCTTTTAATTTATTCCTTCTTCTCCGGGATATATTGCGATTAATCCGTGTAAGTATTGAAAAAATAGTCAAAAAAAGAGTGATATCCAAAGTGCTGATCAAAAAGAGATTTTTGAAATCCGGCTTTATCCTTTCCTGCTTCCTGTTCATGGCCATCTTATATGGGATCGGTTTTGGTAAAAATCATTTCAAGGTTAAAAAGATAGATATTCACTTTGAGGATCTCCCTGAAAGCTTTAATAAATATAAATTGGTGCAAATTTCTGATATACATTTTGGAAGTTATGGACCTCGGGCTAACTTTAAGAATGCTGTTGAAATAATAAATGATTTAGATGCTGATTTGGTAGTTTTTACTGGCGATATGGTCAATTTCAAAGCGGAAGAAGCCGAAGCATGGATTTCACTTTTTAAAACGATTAAATCAGAGGATGGCAAATTTGCAGTACTGGGCAACCATGATTTTGGGGATTATATTGAATGCTATAATCAGGAGGACAGGAATCAGAATCTTGAAAAATTATTGAATTCTCAAGGGGAAATGGGTTTCCGTAACCTGATGAATGAATCAACTCACATTTTTCGCGGAAAAGATTCATTATTATTAGTGGGCGTCATGAATTGGGCTATAGAACCTTATAAAAAGTATGGAGATCTGCACGAAGCCCTGGGCACTGGAAAAAATTCTGCATTTAAGATTTTACTTTCCCATGATCCACATCATTGGGAGATGGAGGTAAAAGATAAATATACGATCGATCTTACCTTATCGGGCCATACACACGGTGCTCAATTCGGAATAGATTTACCTTTTTACCACTGGTGCCCTATCGATTGGATGTATACCTATTGGGGTGGACTTTATGAAGAAAATAGTAAATACCTTTACATCAACCAGGGATTGGGCGTTATTGGCTTTCATGGGCGGATAGGCATGAGACCTGAAATCACTTTAATTAGTTTGCATTCTAAGAAAATAAACCAGTAATTTACAATTGTAAATCGAATTATCAACCTGAGTTCGGGATACTAAATAAATTGCAGAGAGTAAAGAGGGGATAAGATTTAGAAAATCAATTTTGAAGTCATAATGAATTATTTCAAAAAATTTATTTGTTAAAGATTATTCTCTAATTACTCTCCCTTCGGGCTTTATGAGGTTTTCCCTATACTGCCTTGTGTTTATTTCGAATTATCCCGATAGTCCTTCCTGCCTGACCGGCAAGGCAGGCATAAACACTAGTTGCCTATGAAAAA
>JADHTG010000100.1 GCA_016776505.1 Bacteroidota bacterium | reverse complement strand
TATTTGATATTCAGCTAGATAGTTGGGTAAAGATTTGTAACTTTATGATTATTAACCACATAATTCATAAAACGATGCAGACCTACCCAACCAATCTAACCGAAAATCAGTGGAAAGTTATTGAAAATATTTTGAATGATAACCGTAAACGCAAACATGATTTGAAAGAAATTTGGAATGCAATATTCTATCTCTTGAAAACAGGATGCCAATGGCGTATGTTACCTTTTCATTTTGCACCATGGAATACTGTTTATTACTATTACAGACAATGGAAAAACAATGGCTTGATTGAAGAGATCCACGAAGTGCTTCGAAATATGGCACGTAAAATTAGCGGGAAGAAAGAATCTCCAAGTGCTGCTTGCATTGATAGTCGATCTGTGAAGACATCTCGCTCAGGTGGTGTCTGTCGCGGTGTTGATGGGGGGAAGAAAGTTAAAGGACGTAAACAACATATCATTACGGACACTTTGGGGTTATTACTGGTAGTGGTAGTACATGCTGCCAATATTCATGACAGCCAGTCTGCGCTGGATGTTATTAGCAGGCTCAAAGGTCGTTTTGAACGATTGAGTAAAATATTTGCCGATGGTGGTTATCGAGGTGAATTAATTGAAAATGTAAAAAGGCTCTATGGTTGGATGATTGAAATCGTTCTTAGAAGCGATCACCAAAAGACTTTTAAGGTCTTACCCAAACGTTGGGTAGTTGAACGGACTTTCGCATGGTTCGAAAGCTACCGGCGGCTCAGCAAAGACTATGAGTATCTTACAGATACAAGCGAAACAATGATTCAATTAGCGATGATTCGTTTAATGCTTAACAGAATTGAAAAATAAAATCAAAACAGTTTCTTAGACTTTGTACATCCTGATGACAAGGAAATTTTTCATAGAGAAATCATGAGATCCGCAGAATCACTCGAATCCTTCCCCCTAACATTCCGGTGTATAAAAGACGGGGAAGTGATATGGATCGAGGCGCGTGGGATACCAACGCCTTTGACAGACGGAAGCATACTCTATGACGGATTTCTTCTCGACATCACTGAGCGTAAGTTGGCAGAAGAAGAACTTAAAAAACACCGCGAACATCTGGAGGAATTGGTAAAAGAACGGACTGAGCAGTTACAAAAGATAATAAATTTGATGACGGGCCGGGAAATTAGGATGACTGAAATGAAGGAGGTCATAGAAAAGTTACAATTGCAATTAAAATCGGCAGGAATCAAACCTGTTGCCGATGACCCATTAAAGATTTAAAAATGAAATAATGTTTACGAAAACATCCCGGAAAGTGAATGACTTTTTCAAAATTATAACCCTGTTAAATATTCTGGGGATTATTGTCTCAAATTTATATGGTCAACATAATGAAATCAGGTTTGATCATCTGACACTCGATGATGGCCTTTCACAAAACACGGTACATTGTATTACAAAAGATGCAAATGGGTACATGTGGTTCGGGACCCAGGATGGATTAAACAAGTTTGATGGATATCGCTTTATGGGCTATTTCCCGGATTCCGAAGATTCGACCTCCATCGCCCACCACTGGATCACCTCTGCACTCGAGGACAGTACCACGCTCTGGATCGGTACCATGGGTGGAGGGCTGAACAAATTTGACCTGCATACAGAGTCATTTACACATTATAAGCGCGATACATCAAATCCAAACAGCCTTGGGAATGATCAAATCTGGTGCCTGGCAAAAGACAGACCAGGAAATTTGTGGATCGGCACCCTGGGTGGAGGTCTGTTCCGGATGAGCCGGGAGAAGGAGGGTCAACCTGTTTTTCAACAATATAATAACAACCCTGAAGATCAGAACAGCCTGAGTCATGACCGGGTGCGTACCATATTTGAAGACAGTAGCGGAATCTTATGGATTGGGACTTCAGGTGGTGGACTAAATAAATTCAATCCGGTAACCGAAACGTTTACCCGCTACCTTCATGATCCGGATAACCATCGCAGCATCAGTAATAATCATGTCTGGGGAGTTGTTGAAGGTCCATCCGGAGATCTCTGGATTGGAACCTATGGAGGGGGACTAAATAAATTTGACCGCAACAAAGAACAGTTCACCCGTTATACTCATAATCCAAAAGATCCAGCCAGTATCAGCAGCAATATGATACTATCCATCGTGAAAGATCCTGACGATCCGGGGACTATATGGATCGGAACATGGGGTGGGGGATTGAATAAATTTGACATGAATCAAGAATCTTCAATACATTTTAAACATGCTCCGGCTGATCCAACCAGTATCAACAGTGATAATTTAGTAACACTTTATGCCGATAATACGGGATTGATGTGGGTCGGGACCATCGGAGCCGGAATAAATAAATTTGTGAAAAGAAATCCTTTTGCACATGTGAAAAATGATCCTGAAAATTCGTTGAGTTTGAGCAACAACAGTGTAGGCCCTATCTATGAAGACAGGGAGGGAACTCTCTGGGTGGGGACGGATGGTGGTGGATTGAACAAATATGAAAAAGAGAAAGGTGGCTTCATTTGTTACCGGTCCAATCCATCAGATCCGTATAGCATCGCCGACGATATAATCATTGAAATCGATGAAGATAAAGATGGATCATTGTGGATTGGAACCAATAAAGGGCTATCACTTCTCACCCATCAGAACCGGAACAAAGGAATATTTACCAATTTCCAACATGATCCGGAAAACCCAAACAGCCTGAGCAACAACAGCACCGGAGAGGTCCTTCCTGACCAATCAGGACAATTATGGATTGGAACAGGAGGTGGAGGCCTCGATAAACTCGACGTGCAAACCAATCAAATCACCCATTACACCCATGACCCTGAAAATCAGCACAGCATTAGCAACAACACGATTGCAACACTGTTTGAAGACAGATCAAGAACATTATGGATAGGTACAAGAGGAGGTGGTTTAAATAAACTTGTTTTAAACACAAAAGGGGATAAGAAGGCGCTATTTACCTGTTACAAACATAACCCTGAAGATTCTTCAAGCATCGGATTTAATAATATTGTATGTATTTATGAAGATCAATCCAATAACCTCTGGATTGGTACCGGTGGCGGCGGACTGAGCCGGTACAATCGATTAACGAATAGCTTCACTACCTATACAGTCAAGGACGGGCTCCCAAACAATGTCATCTACGGAATACTCGAAGATGACCATCATAATTTATGGCTGAGCACGAATAAGGGATTGTCAAAATTCAATCCCCAACAAAACACATTTACCAATTATGATGTCAGCCACGGCCTCCAAAGCAATGAATTTAATGAGAGCGCCTATTTTAAAAGCAGTACCGGCAAGATGTATTTCGGTGGCATTAACGGATTCAACAGCTTCTTTCCCGACAGTGTGAAAGCCAACCTGCATATCCCACCGGTTGTACTCACCTCCTTTAAGAAATTTGATAAAGAGGTTGAATTTGATGCCGCGCTGACTGAAATCGAGAAATTTGAGATACCATACAGAGATAACTTTTTCTCGTTTGAATTCGCCGCTTTGGATTATTATGATCCTGCCAGGAATCAATATGCGTATCAACTGGAGGGTTTCGACAAGGGCTGGATCAACTCAGGGACAAGAAGGTATGCCAGTTATACAAATCTTGACGGAGGTAATTATGTATTCCGGGTAAAAGCTTCAAACAACGATGGTGTCTGGAACGAAGCCGGCAGATCTTTTAATATTAATATTATCCCTCCGTTCTGGAAAACATCGTGGTTCAGAACATCACTGATTTTCGCGACTGTCATTGCCATCATAACGGTTTATTTGATCAGGGTGAATACCTTAAAAGCACAAAAAAGGAAATTGGAGAAAAAAGTAATTGAACGGACCGCGGAACTCAAGAAAACGCATGCCACCCTGGTTGATATTTCCCGAAGGGCCGGGATGGCAGAAATAGCCAGTGGGATTCTACACAATGTCGGAAATATATTCAACAGCGTGAATGTTTCAACCCAGGTATTGAAAGAAAAAACTGAACGGTCGAAAGTGGACGGTCTGAAACAGGTTACAGACCTTTTAAAAGAACATAAAAACCATCTGAGGACATACCTTACAAATGATAAAAAGGGGAAACTTATACCGGGTTACCTGATCAATATTGCAGACATTCTGAAAGAAGAAAATCAGGAATACCGGAAAGAATTATCTACACTGAGCGCAGGGATGACTCACATAGAGGAGATCATCAGTGTACAGCAGGATTATAGCGGTATATCAGGATATCCGGAGGCCGTGAACGTGGTACAACTCGTGAATAATGCGATGCGCATCCATGAAGATGCAATCATAAAGAATGGCATTAAACCGATCAGGAATTTTGAACAAACACCTGAACTAACTACCGAAAAGGTTAAACTATTGCAGGTGCTGGTAAATCTTTATAAAAACGCGATCGAATCCCTTTGTGATAAAAAACAGGGTGATCGAATCCTGAAAACAACAATTACAAAAAATCCTCAAGGCGGAGAGGTTACTATAGAAATAACAGATAACGGTTCTGGTATCCAGGAAGAGCACCTTGCCAAGATCTTTACCTATGGGTTTACAACAAAAGCCAATAGTAAAGGCCTTGGTTTGCACATCAGTGCGTTAACGGTAAAAGAGCTGCATGGTGAAATTCTGGTTCATAGTGATGGGGAAGACAAAGGTGCAACATTTACAGTGGTATTACCGGAAAAGAGTTATTAAATCTCATTGTTATGGAAAACAATCATATAAAAAACACAAGGATTTTAATCATTGATGACAATGAGCAGATCCATGATGATTTCAGAAAAATATTGCATAACAATCAGAAAGAAAACAAGGCCCTGGCAGATGTTGAAAAAAAGCTTTTTAAAAATACCAAAGATCAGGTGGTTGACCGGTATATTATAGATGCTTCTCATCAGGGAGAAGAGGGAGTTGAGTTGATAAGAAGAGCCCTCGAATCAGGTGATCCTTATGCATTGGCAATTATTGATGTACGGATGCCCCCGGGTATCGATGGTGTTGAGACAATCACAAAAATATGGAAGATTCAACCCGATTTACATATTGTGTTATGTACTGCCTATTCCGATTATTCGTGGAAAGAGCTGGTTGAGAAACTCGGCTATACAGATAAACTTGTAATTCTGAAAAAACCTTTCGATAATTCTGAAGTCAGGCAACTCATCTATGCATTGAAAGAAAAACACTTTACATTTCTCCTGGCTCAAAAAAAGATCTCCCAGCTTTCCAAAGTAAACAAAGCGTTGGGAAAAGAGATCGCAAAACGGAAAATAGACGAGGAAGAGATAAAAAAATTAAATGAAGATCTTGAGAAACGTATTAAAGACCGCACCATTGACCTCGAAAACCGCATTGTTGAAAGCGAACAACTCAATAAAGGATTGATAAATATAACGGAAGATATGCAACTCACAAATGCAAGAATTGAAAGGGCAAAGAAAGAACTGACATTAGCTAACAATGAGCTCGAAGCCTTTGCGTATTCGGTCTCTCACGACCTGCGAGCCCCTCTTCGTCATATTTCCGGCTTCACATCTATTCTTAAAGAAAGCAACGCGGGTAAAATGGATGATGAAAGTACCAGGCATCTGAACAATATTTCTGAATCAGCAAAACAGATGGGCCAATTGATAGATGACCTTCTTATTTTTTCGCGAATTGGAAGGGCTGTAGTTCAAAAGACAAATGTTGATCTTAATATTTTGGTGAAAAAAATCAGGGGTGATATGAAACATGAAATACAGCACAGAAAAATGACATGGAAAATCAACAAATTACCCATTGTTCCTGGTGATCAGCCGATGCTCCAACAGGTTTTGGTAAATCTGATTTCAAATGCGGTGAAATTTACGGCTAAGAAAGATACAACATTGATAGAAATTGGATATCAATCCAACAAGAATGAAAACATCTTTTATATCCGTGATAACGGGGTAGGATTTGATATGAAATACATCGATAAACTATTCAAGGTATTCCAGCGCCTGCACACAGCAAAAGATTTTGAAGGTACAGGAATAGGATTGGCCAATGTACAACGAATAATCCAACGGCATGGTGGAAGAGTATGGGCAGAAAGCATCCTGGATGAAGGGGCTGTTTTTTATTTTACATTGCCGAAATAATTTATAATAACATAATCATGGAAGAATTAAAACGTATTTTACATGAAAAAACTTAAAATCTTGTACCTCGAAGACAATAAAATGGATGTGGAAATTGCTGAAGCCCATCTGAACCAAGAAGAAATTGAATACACGTTGGTTAACGTTGATAACCGGTCGGATTTTATATCGGCTCTTGAAAAAAACAAGTTCGACCTTATTCTTTCCGACTACTCCCTTCCTGCATACGATGGCTTAAGCGCTATTAAGTTTATAGAGGAAAATTATTCTGATATACCCGCTGTGGTTATTTCGGGTACACTGGGCGAAGAAGCGGCAATCGAAATGTTAAAATCAGGAGCTACAGATTATGTGATGAAACAGCGGATGTCGCGTTTTATACCATCAATTAACAGAGCACTTAAAGAGGCTGAAGAGCGCAATGCAAGAAAAAGAGCTGAAAAAACACAGACAATTATATTTAACATCACCAATGCAGTTATCACAACTGACAATCTAAAAGAATTTATTAAACATATCAGGGAACAACTAGGAACAATCATTGACACAACCAACTTTTTTGTTGCCCTTTATGATGAATCCACCGATTCAATTTCTTTACTATATCACAAGGACAAAAAAGATAAAGCAAAGACTTTTCCTGCCGGAAAAACCTTAACAAAATATGTTATTAAAACAAAAAAATCCTTGTTGGCAACAAAAGATGTTAAGGATAAACTTGAAAAATCGGGTGAAGTAGAATTGATTGGTGCCGATTCAAAAGTATGGCTTGGAGTGCCATTATTTGCAAAAGGAAAAGTATCGGGTGTAATTGCCATTCAAAGCTATGAGGACGAAAAAGCTTATAACGAATCAGATATGAGAACGCTTGAAATTATCTCCCACCAGATTAGCATCTCGCTAGAACGGAAAAAAGCAGAGCAGAATTTAAAATCAGCTCTTGAGAAAGCACAGGAAAGCGACAGGCTCAAATCTGCTTTCCTTGCTAATATGAGCCATGAGTTCAGAACTCCTATGAATGGCATTCTGGGTTTTGCCCAATTGCTTAGAGAACCTGATTTAACGGGTGAAGAGCAGCAAAAGTATCTCGGCATTATGGAGAAGAGCGGCGAGCGAATGCTCGATATTATCTCAGCTATTGTCAGCATCTCGAAAATAGAATCGGGAAGTATGGAAGTTTCAATGTCAGATACAAACGTGAACGAACAAATCGAATTCATTTATGACTTTTTTAAGCCAGCGGTTGAGGAAATTGGAATCCATCTTGTTGCCAAAAAAGCTCTGCCATCAAAAGAAGCTATCATTACATCAGACCGCGAGAAAATATATGCCATCCTTACCAACCTTGTCGGTAACGCCACAAAATTCACTAAAAAAGGCTCCATTGAATTGGGGTATGAGAAAAAGGGGAAATACCTGGAGTTTTTTGTGAAAGATACGGGTGATGGAATTGCTGATGAAAAGAAAGAGATTATTTTTGAACGGTTCAGGCAGGGCAGTGAATCATATAACCGGGAATATGAAGGAGCGGGTTTGGGGTTGTCAATATCAAAAGCGTATGTGGAAATGCTGGGAGGAAAAATATGGGTGGAAAGTGAGCTTGGGAAGGGTTCAACATTTTATTTCACCATTCCCTTCAGTGCTGAAACAGAGCCTGAAATCATCACTGAAGAATCTGTTTCGCTGGTGGAGAAAAACGGTATAATTAAAAAGCTGAAAATATTAATGGTCGAAGATGATGAAGCATCCGAACAGTTCCTATCACTAGCAGTCAAATCATTTGACAAAGGCGGACTCAAAGCAAGAAATGGAATTGAGGCTATTGAAGTTTGTCGCAACAATCCCGGCATCGATTTGATTCTGATGGATATCAGAATGCCTGAAATGAACGGATATGAAGCCACCCGTCAAATCCGGGAATTCAACCAAGAGGTGGTTATTATTGCACAAACAGCCTATGGGCTTTCAAGTGACAGAGAAAAAGCAATAGAAGCAGGATGTAACGATTATATTTCAAAACCGATTGATGTTGCGTTATTGAAAGCGTTGATAAAAAAGTATTTCAAATAATTCCATGGGACAGAGTCGCCACCTGAAAGTTGTCCAGGCTGCAACTGCCTTCAGACAGGTTTGCCTGCAACATTTGAGCTATTCGAGCCACATCTGAATATGTTCATTACAAACTTTATCCAACAAATCGAGAAAAGCAGCGCCCGTATGCCTAATATTCAGGCTCTGTTGAATTTGGATATGAGAAAAAGGGGAAATACCTGGAGTTTTTTGTGAAAGATACGGGTGGTGGCATTGCTGTGGAAATGCATTAATTCTTCCTTTCTTTGTGATACACTATCAGTTAGATATCGTCGGCATGTTGCCCTATTGTTGCCCAATGTATGTATCTAGCTGATAATCACCACGCATTTACATGCTGTATCGGAAAGTAAATATCATTCTTTCTCTTCCATTTTGTATATTCCAATCGGCCCGAGATGGTCAACACAGTCGGTTTGTCCACTTTAGCAGGATTCAACTGTTTAATATTAATGCCAACAACAGTGATCGTTCTA
>JADHTG010000024.1 GCA_016776505.1 Bacteroidota bacterium | reverse complement strand
TACTCATTATCGAAAGATGCCAGATGATTCAATATGTCGATTGCTTCCGGCAACCTGCTGGTGCGCAGGTAAATTAATGCAGTATACCATTTCACTCCATTATCAAAAGTTTTGTCTTCACTGTGAGATAGTTTATCCAGGTATAATAAAGCAGTTTCAAAATCTTGCTGATACATGAGGCAAATGGATGTATAAAAAAGCAATTCATTATTATCGGGATTAGCTTTCAGCATTTTATCTGTTATATTCAGGCAATTATCATATTCATCCAGTTGGTAGTAATACTTGGCCAGTTCAAGACTGTCAGCAGGAATGCCCCTTGATTGTGGAGCTAAAGAAAGCGGATAAGCCTCGAAATATTCATCATAAACATTCATCGCAAGCAATAATTTATCCTGGGACGGATCGCCCTGGATTTTGATTTCTTTTCCTTGTTCTTTTGTTCCTTTGTTTATTTCTTCCTGAATTTCATCAATTATTTCCTCTTCAGAATCACTCAATAATTCTTCACCTGATTTTTGGTTTTTAGATAAATACAACACAGCTGCACCTATTAATAGCACAACTACAACAGCTGCTATTCTAATCAAATAATATTTAGTGGACCTGAGAACCGGATCGTGGATTGATTGATCCAATTCTTTAAATTCATTAATAAGTTTTTCTTCAGACGCTGCCTTAATACCTATTATGATTTCCTGGTAGAGGTCAAATTCCTTTTTTAAATCCGCATCTTTATGTATCCTTTGCTCAAAATCGATTTTTTCGCTATCCGACATTTCATCATTTAAGAATTGGTCAAAAAGATCGTATATGTCTGACAACTTATTCATTAGAAATTGATTGATATCGCATTTTTCTTCAAACCCTCTATTTATACCACAAGCTATTGTAAAGTAAAGGATGATTTGTCATAGTTTTTAGTAACTGAATTTTTTAACTTTTGAAAACATTGATGCTTTGTTGATTTCGCAGAATTCACATTGCTGTAATTCAATCGCTCAGCTATCATTTCCATTCTCATTTTTTCAAAGTAAAACATATATAATATCTTAAAACACTTATCGCCCAGCTTTTTCATTTCATGTTTTACCATATTTTGCATTTCTGTTAAATTCATTTTTGAAACAATATCTGCTTCTTTATCATAACAGGTTCTTTCCATATAATCCTGCAGGGGAACCTCAGAATTATGTTTTCTCAATTCTTTTCCAATCAGGTTGTTACCAATTTGAAATAAATAAGTTTTGGGTTTGCAGGTCAAAACAGTGAGTCTGCCATCCACAATGTTGTTACGAAAAGCCAAAACTGCATCCTGATAGACTTCTTTCAGGATTTCAATATCCAGTTTGTATCTTTTTAATGCATAAGAGAGAAAATGATTTCGGAATTTTAAATAAAACTCCTTTAACACTTTCTCATCACCAGCTTTTATTTTTTGGATTAATTCTTCTCCCTGCATAAAGAGGTGGTTAGACCGCAAAAATAAACAATTGAGACTAATTCTAAACAAAAAAAAGCTATAAAAAAATTAAAATAACTGTATGAGAAGTATACCATTGCAAAATAAAATTTTGACTTATATTTGCACCCGCATTTAGGCTATTAGCAAAGAGATTCAGCAAATTGCTATGCATCTATTTGCCAGAGGGCGATTAGCTCAGTTGGTTCAGAGCATCTCGTTTACACCGAGGGGGTCGGGGGTTCGAGTCCCTCATCGCCCACAGATTTTAAGCTCCGATTAATTTCGGATTTTTTGTTTTTCATCCCTCCATCTTGTTTGCATGTATTACATGGCTGCCTGTCTTATCAAAGATAAATGATTCCATCAGGCTTCTGTTTTTTGACAAACTAAAAATTCTCACTTTACAATTTCCTGATCTTAAGAAATTGATCTTTCAGCTTCAAAATATCTGATTTACTGGATTTGTGCTCCTGCTTCAACTGATCCACAATATCGATTGAAGAAACAGAGTGGATTTTAGTTTCTTCTCCGATTTCATTGACTACTGTCATATGAGCAGCTTTTAGAGCTGTTTCCCTGTCCAAATGATTTATATTATTCGCTTCCAGTATGAGCTTAAATTTTTCTTCTTTTAGCGGGACGACCACATATTTCCAGTTCGAAGCATTGATTTGCTGTTCATCCATGAAACTGTCATAAATAAGAAGCTGGCGATCCCAGTTCAGGGCAGGTCTGCAGTAATGAAACTCCCATTCTTCATGAATGGGGGCTTTATGCATTATTTTTTTGCTTTTTCTCAACAGCTCCTTATCCCCGTTCGGAGAAATTATTAATGACCAGTTCTTACTCACACCAGGTCTGATCTCCCAGCTAAATATGCCCATATCCAGGATCAAATTATCGAGCTGTTCAACTATAAAATCCCGATCAGAACCGGATTCTTTTTCCATGCATTCCCTGATTTGCTTTTCATGGTTTTTGAACCATTTCCAAAGCTTCTTTATTTTGTTTTCAGTCAATTTCATGATTCGTTGATCCATTCTTCCGGAAATAATTTTTTGAATTTTTTAGGCAATGGCAGTCGAATTATAAGATTTGTGCGACTAATTGGATGCCTGAATTGCAGGGATGACGCATGAAGGAAGAGACCTTTGCCTTTCAGTTTTAAGCCCTTCTTTCCATAATCTAAATCGCCCAGTATTGGATTTCCTATTTCGGACATGTGAATCCTGATCTGATGTCTTCGGCCGCTGCGAGCTTTGATTTCGGTGAGATTCAGAAATGTAAATCTGGGAGAAAGCAGTTTGTGCAATAGCATGTATTCTGTTTCTGCACTTTTATTATCCACCTTTGTTTTTACAATCCCTCTTTCGTTCATTACACCTATGGTCACAGCATGATATGTTTTTTCGACTTTCCTTTCTTCAAAAAGCTTATTCAGGGCTGTAACAGCTTGTGATGTCTTACCGATCAATACGGCCCCGCTGGTTGCATAATCTAAGCGATGTATGGGTTCAGGCCTTTGCAAAGCATCATCTTGTGAGCTCTTTGCCAGATTGTTTTCCAATGCATTTTGCAGGGTCCATTTTTTATTTCCGCTTACAACTATTCCGGCGGGTTTGTTCACAATGGCCAGGTGATCATCCTCATAAACGACTTCAAGCTGAAGTTCAATGACTGGTCTTTTGATTTGATTCTGAGATTGATACAATTCAATGATTTCGCCTCCCCGGATATAATCAGCAGTGTATCCCCTGTCTCCATTGACTTTCACCAATCCTTTTTTAATCGCATTCTTCATTCCCTTTTTTGAGCGGATGGTTTTAAATATACCCGGAACAAAATCTGAAAGTCTGATCTCCTTTTCAACGGCAGGAACTTTATAAGACTCCAACTTTAACAGGGGGTTTTCAACATTCATTTTCTGGTGAAACAGCTTTAGTTATTTCATTCATTTAATCGTTGCAAACTTCATTTCTGAAAAGCAGTAGGCAAAACGTTTTTGGGCAATACTTTGAAAAGTATGGGTAATGTCAATGTCCGGCCAGGAAGAGCTATCAATGCAAAAATGGGCAATGTTTTCAATATATCGAGCATTTGTTGCCTTATTTTCTCCTTTTCTTCCGGGCTTAACTGTTCTTTTGCCGATTTGTTCAGCAAACTCACCAACTCCTTGCTCTCCCTCATTTCCTGGACTATGCTGTTTTTATAAAATTTCAATACTTTTTTCATGCTCCTGTTGAACCTGTCTGCTACAATTTTGTAGTTCTGCTTTTCCTGTAAATAATGTACTTGTTCGTAATTCTGCAACACAAAACTTTCAACAGCTATTTTACTTTTTTCAGATTCCTCCTCACTAAAACCAAGTTTTTCCCTCAATTTATCAATAAATCCATACTCTTCTTCCTGCATTTCCTGGTCGGACCAAACAGTTAATATGGCCAGTTCGAGCAAGTATTTTTTTATCAACCAGGAGTCTTTCCATTGGGACAAATCAATATCGCTAAGCTTCATCCCTTCATCAATGTATTTAGCTGCTTCTTTTTCCTTTGCATCGGGCAACTGGCTCGAATGCAGAAAATAATTATACAGGTTTCTCTCCTCAACCTCAACGATTTGATTGGCATGGGCTGCAGCTGAAATGATTTCAAGAACGCGTAATCGAATATCATCGTGCAACTCATGAATTTCTTCTTTCGTAATGATATGATTGGGATTTACCCATTGGTTGAAATAATAAACATCCAGGAACAGCAAGCTGTTTTGAAAAAAACTGGTCCAGAAGTTTTTATCCAGATTACGTTTCAATTCAACACGTTTGGCAATTATGGTTTCTGTTATTTCTAAATCCTTTCTCTTCCTTCCAAATAAACTCTTTTTAGATTTTGTTGCCAATTGTGGAAAGATCTCAAAGTAAAATTCTGACACTTGCTGTGCCAGCATATGAAGGACTTCATCTGCATCATTCTCATTTGTCATTTCCTTTGCAAAGAATTGCTTTCCATGGCCTATCAGACTATCAGCCAGTAAAACCTTGGTTTTATCCTTATTTTCCCATTCTTTCACATCATCATATTTCAAATAAGGGAATTTAATGGGGTGACCGTACAATAAACCAGTTGGTTGAAGCAATGCATAGATCATTTCCTCTTCAGATGAATAAGCATTTGCATCTATCTGATTCCCTTTTAAAAGCTTAGATTTATTAATCTCAAGATATCTTTTCAACCACCCTTTTTCGATCGGATTCATAGGTTAAAATTTAAGGTTAATCACATAGGCATCAAAATAAGAAATAAAACAGTCCAGCGGGATTAAGCTGATATAAAATTCAAGCCTTATGTATACAAAAATACTACGATGTGAATAATTGTTTATACTATTAAGTGAATTTCGCAGTTTATTTGCATATAAAGTCGAAAATTCATCGGTGAAGCCAGGATTTAAAATAGCTACAGGAATAATTGTCATATTGCTGCTCCTGAATTCAGCATTTCTCATGGTCATTTTAACATACCAGGATGAAATAGCCGAACAGCTTAAAAATGAAATTAATACGCACTTCAAAGCGGATGTGGATATTGGAGATATGAACATTTCATTTTTCAAGCGATTCCCTAAAGTGGCTGTGGTTTTAAAAGATATCCAGATCAAAGAAGATCCGGAATTTGGGAATGAGAATTTGGCATTAATCCGGAGAATTTACCTTTTCATGAATCCATTTACATTTTTAAAGAAGAATTACATCATTGATAAAATAGAATTCACTGATGGAGAGCTGTCTGTTAAATGGGACACTTCAGGAAATTCCAATTATGTGGTATGGAAAGAATCCGAGAAAAAAAGCAAATCGTTTTCGCTTGATCTGAGAAAAATAATACTCAACAATTTTATGATGAACTATTCCAATCTGTCCACTCAACAAGAAATTTTAGCGGAAGCAGAGTATATTGACTTTAAAGGATTTTTTACCGAAGTTCTTTATAGTATGGAGATTGAAGCAAATGGAATCATACATGACTATGTAATAAAGGATAGAAAATACATGGAAAATGATCATTTAAAAATAAAAGCCGCATTACAGATTGATAATGAAAACAAATCCTATACAATTAAATCCTCTGACATTTTCCTGGATGAAATAATGCTGGCAATGAATGGCCATGTACATAGTGAATCTGACAGCACACTCATGCTTGATCTGTCCAGCAAGGCTTCCGGAATCGATCTTGAAAAGCTGCTCATTTTTGTCCCTGACTCAAGTAAAAAGTTTTTTGACGGATATAAACTGGATGGAAAATTCGAATTCAATGGGGACATTCATGGTTCGACGGGCAAATATCAAAAACCCCATCTGCATATTGATTTTGGGATCTATAACGGATCCATTAAAAACCTGGATAATAATTCTGAGATATCCAGGATAAGGCTTCAAGGAAATATGGATAATGGAGATCAAAATTCTTCAAGCACATCTACCCTTCATTTCAGCCTCTTAAGTGCCACCCTGGATAGCAATTCACTTCTTGCTGATATTCAAATCACCAATTTCCAGGATGCTTTTATCAATGGAGAGATTCAGGCTCATTTCAAACTGGAGGATATCATCCGCTTTTATCCCATGAAAAAATTCCATGAGTTTTCGGGTGATATGATGATCCATGCCAAAATAGATTCAAAGCTTGATCCTTTAATTGCTGATATCAGGGGAATTGAATTATTGGATGCTGAAATGAATCTGGATAAGATCTCTATTCGTCATGACAGCAGCAAATATAATTTGGAAAGGGTTTCTGGTAAAATTGTATTGCTTAATGAATTGCTTGAATTCCATGAGATTAATGGTGATTTTGCAAAAGTCCATGTGGAAGCTGATGGTCATTTAAAATCATTATTCTCCTATTTATATGATCAGGAGCAAAGCCTTACAGGCAAAATAAAACTGTCAACTTCTGCTTTTGATCTAAAAGAATTGTTGGATGACCCAAACAAGAATCAATCAAATGACTCTTTGCACCTGCCTGAGAACCTGGATGTAAAAATTGATTTACTCTGCAATGGATTAATTTATGAGACCTTTGTAAGCGAGCGCATCAGAGCCTGGCTGTCCCTTGAAAATAAAGCCATCATGATCGACAGACTCAACCTGGATATCGCGCAGGGATTAATATCACTGAAAGGAATGATAGAAGAAAGAGCAGATGCCTTATTCACATGGGATGCAATGGCCCGGCTGAATAAGATTGATCTTCATGAAATATTTATTTTATTTGATAATTTCGAGCAGGACTATATTACAAGTGATCATTTATATGGCACTGTAAATGGGCAGGTGCAATTTAGTTCTCTTTGGGATCAAAATCTAAAACTGGATTGGGATCAGTTGTTTGTATTATCTGATGTAACAATGGATCATGGGAAACTTAAAAATTTCCAACCATTGATTGATTTGATGGGCTTTGTGAAAATGAAGAAAATGAAGGAAATCGACTTCGACCGAATGGAGAATACAATCCTGATCAAGGACAGGATAGTGACAATCCCTTATATGGATATCCGAAATTCAGCATTAAACATGTCGTTAGCCGGCACACATAGTTTCGAGGAAGAAATTGACTATCATTTCAAAATAAATCTTTCAGAACTTTTTTTCAAATCGAACAAGCAATTGAAAAAAGATTTCCAGCAAGCTGAGGATGACCAGAAAGGGGGGCTGAATATGTACGTTCACATGTTTGGAACGGCTTCAAAACCTGTCTATAGAATGGACCGAAGAGCAGTTAAAGAAAATTTAAATGTTCATTTAAAAAACGAAAAAGAGGAATTTCTTGATCTGTTTCGAAAAAAGCAAAAAAAGGCGAATAAGGAGGAATTCGAATTTGAATGGGAAGATGAAAAATAACATATCCCATTTTTCGTTCATGTGTTTCAATTTCAATGTATAAATTTGGATTCGAAATTTTAGCTAATGAAATTCAGCTCAATAAATTATCAACAGAAAAAATACTGGAAGGTGGTCATTTTCCTGTTAGCCATCATCATAAGTGTTGGAACCCTGGTTTACACCCGAATATTAGTAAATAATCTCAAAGACGATCAGTACAAGCAGATTACCGTTTTAGCAGATGCTTATAAGAATCTGAATGAAATGCAGATTAACCAGCAGTTTGGTGACATTTCATTTCTATTTCAAATTATCATGTCGAATAAAAACATCCCCCTTATTCTGGCTGATACAAATGATGTGGTACTGGAACATCGAAACCTGGATTCCGTGAAAGTGCTTAAAGCCGGCTATCTCGAAAAACAACTGCTTGTAATGAAGAGCCAGCATGATCCGATTATCATCAATTATTCATCCAATAATCGTCACTTAATTTATTACAAGGATTCAAAACTAATTTACCAGCTCACAGTGTATCCCTTCATACAGCTCATGTTGGTCGTTTTCTTTATATTAGTTTCCTATTTTGCATTTAATTCATCGCGAAAATACGAGCAAAACAAAGTTTGGTCAGGAATGAGCAGAGAAACTGCACATCAACTTGGCACACCGGTTTCCTCCCTCATCGCCCTGAAGGAAAATTTAAAATTAACCAAAGGGAAAATCAGCAATGAATTGTTGCATGAATTGGAAAAAGATACCGACAGACTGGAGCTTATCACAGATCGTTTTTCTAAGATCGGAAGTATACCCAAATTTGAAAAGGAAAATCTTCATCTGGCGATTTCAGAAACAGTCCAATATATGAAACCCAGGATATCTTCACAGGTCACAATTATATTTGCTCCTGATTCAGATGAAAAGATGGAAGTAATGATCATCCCTTCACTTTTCGACTGGGTTATTGAAAACCTGGTCAAAAATGCCATCAATGCGATGGAAGGTCAGGGTATAATCAGTATCCGAATTTCTGAAACAGATAAATATGCTCAAATTGATGTAAAGGATAACGGCAAGGGTATTCCCCGGAGCAGGCAGAAAACTATATTCAAGGCCGGATTCACTACAAATGCCAGGGGTTGGGGTTTGGGTTTATCTTTAAGCAAAAGAATAATAGAACTATACCATAAGGGGCAAATTTTTGTAAAATGGTCTGAGCTCGATAAAGGAACAACATTCAGGCTTAAACTCAAAAAGAATCTTTAGGTGATTTTAAATCATTTTATTTCTATAAAACGGATTAAATTAATATTTAAACTTGCAGATTAGTTGGCAATGTCCCCTATCTGAATTCTAATTAATTGTTGTATAATTGTTATATGAATATATCCTGATGTGATATTGTATTTAATTATCTTATCCTAAAACATCTAACTTAACTGAATATGGAAATAACAAGAATTTTTGATTTATTGGAATGGCAAAAAAAGCTGGACAAACCAAATACTTTTGGTGCTAAAGAAAATGGTGAGTGGAGAGAATACAGTGCAAAAGAGTATATTGATTATGCGAATCATCTGTCGTACGGGTTATGGGCTTTGGGAGTAGAGAAAGGAGATAAAATTGCAACTATCACCAACAACCGGCCTGAATGGAATTTCGTTGACATGGCTATATGCCAAATTGGAGCGATACATGTTCCGCTGTATCCCAACATCCTGGAGGATGAGTATGAATATATACTGAATCACTCTGAATCAAAAATCGTTTTTATATCATCTGAAATTATTTACAATAAAGTAAAAAACAGCCTGGACAAATCCCCGCATTTAAAGGATATTTATACATTTGAAAAGCTGAATACTTATGACAAATTGTGGACAGAGGTGGTAGAGCTGGGGAAATTAAATCCAGCTCCCGAAAAGTTGAAGGAATGCAAAGATTCCATAAAAGCGGGGGATCTGGTGACGATTCTTTACACCTCCGGAACAACCGGGCAATCGAAGGGAGTCATGTTATCTCATGACAATATATTAAGCAATGTGAAAGCTGCCGGTCCGCTGTTCCCCTTGGATATTTCTTCCAAAGTATTAAGTTATTTGCCTATCAATCATATTTATGAACGCATGACCAGCTATGTTTTTCAATTTTTGGGAGCTGGTGTTTATTATGTTGAAAATATGGGAACCATAGTCGATAATATCCAGGAAATAAAACCTCATGCCTTTACCACCGTACCGCGCTTGCTGGAGAAGGTGTATGACAGGATTTTGTTTAAGGGACGTCAGTTATCGGGAATTAAAAAATCTATTTTTTACTGGGCATTGGAATTAGGGCATCAATATAAAGAAAAAAATTCTGGCTGGTATTTATTTAAACTGAAGATAGCTGACAAATTGGTATTTAATAAATGGAGAGCTGCTTTTGGAGGCAATGTACGCTTCATTGCATCCGGGAGCGCAGCTTTGCAGGAACGACTGGCTAGGATTTTCTGGGCAGCTAATGTTCCTGTTTTAGAGGGCTATGGATTAACAGAAACTTCACCGGTCATATCGGTTAATACTTTTGAAGCAGACGGGCTCAGGTTTGGCACTGTGGGTAAAAAGTTAAATAATGTTGAAGTGAAGATTGGAGAAGATGGAGAAATCCTTACAAAAGGCCCCCATGTGATGTTAGGATATTATAAATCACCTGAATTAACCAAGGAGGTTATTGATAAGGATGGGTGGTTCCATACTGGTGATCTAGGTGAATTGGAAGATGGTAAATATGTTAAAATAACCGGCCGCAAGAAATCTATGTTTAAAACCTCTATGGGGAAATACATTGTGCCAGAGATCATGGAGAATAAATTGCGGGAATCTAAATTTATTGAGCAGGTCATGATTTTGGGTGAAAATGAAAAATACGTGGCAGCAGTCGTTTCACCTGACCAGCAATACCTGAAAGATTGGTGCAGACTGGAGGGTCATGGTTGGGGGGATCACATTAATGCTGTTAAAAACCCCGAAGTAAGGAAAAAATTTCAATTGGAAATTGACGGATACAACGAAATGTTTCACCCACACGAGAAAATAATAAAGTTCGAATTAGTACCTGACGAATGGACTGTCGAAACCGGGGAGCTCACTCCCACCCTCAAAGTAAAGCGCAGTTTTGTTGACAAGAAATACGCGAAGCAAATTGAAAAGCTGTTTAAGTAGGCTGTGAAGCTTATTCATTATTCATAAAACCTTGCTTTTCAATAACCTGCAGGAAGGCATTTGAAAAATGCAGATTATCAGACTTTTTATAGCGTTTTTCAGTAAAAACCTGAGCCAGGGTTTCAACCTCATTTTCTTTAATAAAATCTTTGTAAAGGTCCATATTTTCCTTTTCTGCAAATAATTCCCGTATCAGCTGATCAGAATAATCTTTATAACAATCGTCGTGAACAATTGCTTTTAGCGGAAGGCGATCAGTTAATCCAGGTTTTTCATCAGGATAGCCCATCACAACTGTGGTTATGGGTACGACTCCTTTCGGAAGAGACAGAACTTCAATTATTTTATCCGCAAGATATATGGTTGTTCCCAGGTAACAAATACCCAGCTCTTTTTCTTCAGCGGCAATGCATGCATTTTGAGCTGCCAGCAAGGCGTCAATGGCGGCAGTAAAAAAGAAAAGAAAATTGTCATATGCCGGTTTGGCCTTACTGATCTCACACCATTTGTTGAATCGATTGATATCTGCACAGAAAGTTAGTACAACGGGTGCTTCTTTCACCATTTCCTGATTAAAATGGCAGCCAAGTAATTGTTCTTTCACATCCTGATCCTGTGTGACTACTATGCTGTAAAGTTGCATATTTCCGGTAGTGGATGCGCGGGTGGCAGCTAATAATACAAAATCCAAAAGCTCTTTTTCAAGTGCAATTGATTTATATTTACGAATACTTCTATGGTTAAAAATCGACTCAATCATTATTTCAGATTTTAAACAGCTATTAATTAAGCATGTAAATATTAGGAATTGTATAATAAGAACAAAATAATTGGCATGCTAATTCAGCTTATTCGTTAAATGAATTTGAATTTTCTGATAATCTCCAAAATCAAACCATTGTATTTCCTTATCTCTTCTTAACCAACTGTACTGTCGCTTTGCATAATTCCGGCTGTGCTGTTTGAATTTAGTTATGGCTTCGTTGAGCGTGCACTTGTTTTCAAAATAATCAAAAAACTCGGTATAACCAATGGTGTTCAAAGAGGATAGGTGACGGAAAGACAATAAGCCTTCCACTTCTTTTATTAATCCTTTTGCAATCATTTCATCGCACCTCTCATCAATTCTTGCATAGAGCAATTTTGTAGGAAGATGGATAGCAATCTTTATAGAGCTAAATGCTCTTTCAGGAAGTTTTTGATGAGTGTAATAGGAAAAAGGTTTATTGGTTCCTAAACATACCTCCAAAGCTCGAACTACCCTTCTGGGATTATTTTTATCTATTTTCTGAAAGGTGTCCGGATCCAGTTCACTTAATTGAATTAATAAATGACTTAATCCTTTTTTTTCATAAAGGGAAGCCAATTCTTTTCTTATCCCTGGATCTATTTCAGGAATCCTATGAAGCCCTTCTGTAATTGCTCTCACAAATAATCCAGAACCGCCTACAATGAAAGGAATTTTGGATCGTTGAAACATGTTCTCCATTTCATCCAGGGCAAGCTTTTCAAAATCTGATACATTAATTGAATTTGCAATGGATATGAAACTGATGAAATGATGCTTTGCAGAAGCCAGTTCTTTTTTGCTGGGTTTGGCAGTTCCCAGGTTCATTTCTCGGTAAAACTGACGAGAATCGGCTGAAATGATTTCCCCGTTAAAATGCTTGGCAAGTTTAATTGACAGAGTAGTTTTACCGCTTGCAGTAGGTCCCTGAATAACAACAATTCTTGGTTTGGTCATTCTCCACTTACCAATTATCGTCCTCGGCTATGTCGTCTTCCAGGTTATCCAGACTTTCAAAACCGCTTAAACCATCTTTATCCTCATCCAGCTCGTCAAAAATCTCCTTATCCATTTTTCCAGCTTCATCATCAAAAAATTCATCATTTTTTTCAATCAGGTTTTTAAGCATTTTCAGGTCCTCCTCAGAAAGATTTTTTTCATCGAAACCCCCAAACATTTCCTGGTTTGGATTTTCACCTTCGATTTCAACTATTCTGGGAAGTTTTTCATCACTGTTTCTCTCGGCCCTGATGTAATCAAGATGTACATCAAAAATCCACATATTCAAAAAATCATAGACATAGGTTATGCTTTCACCCTTATTCTTAAGCACATCCTGTATTGAAACATCCTTCATCAAGGTTGCACCTTCTTCTTTTTGCATATCAGTCAAACCATATTCCACGCGATCGTTTTTGCTTTCATAGTTTTCATAGAAAGAAGCAAGCTCACCCTCCGTAAAATCAATGGAATCGAGAATGGCTTTATGAAGCACAATTAAAGGATAGCTGGCATCCACGTCAATTATCCTGTAAAAATGAGGATCATTCTTGACCGTAACTTTCAAACTGTAAACAGACATCTTGATTAATTTAATTTCTAATAGATCTTATCGGCTGGAAAATACAAAACTCAAAATTAACAATTTGCTTATGAATAGTATGAAATAAGATACCTCTATACTCTTCAATCCATTTATTTCTTCCATAAATTTAGCTTTATTATTTGAGTTTTGAACATTTTTATTGAATGCAAGATTTCATTTTGTTTTCAATCCTTTCTCAGCTGCAATTTTAAGCAATAATGCATAGGCTTCATGATAATTATTTGCAATGGTCCCCTCCATGATGGCTTCCTTTATTTCATCTTTAATTTCACCAATAAGCCGGGATGGCTTAAGATTTAATGTTTCCATGATCATTTCGCCTGTAACAGGGTTCTTCCAGTTTCTGAGTTCATCCTTTTCTGTCACCACTTCGATTTTTTGCCTCACTGCATCGAACCTGTTCAAAAAGATTTTCACTTTCTTTTGATTTTTTGATGTTACATCTGCTTTGCACAATAGCAGCAGATCATAAATGTCATCGCCTGCCTCCACGATCAATCGCCGGATAGCAGAATCGGTGACTTCGTCTTTGGTTAATGCCAACGGGCGAAGGTGAAGATATACCAGTTTCTTTACATAGCGCATTTTTTCATTCATAGGCAACTTCAATTTCCTGAATACATCAGCCACCATGCGCGAACCAACCACCTCGTGACCATGAAATGACCAACCCACTTTCTTATCAAATTTTTTTGTTAATGGTTTACCTATATCATGAAGCAATGCAGTCCATCTCAACCAGAGATTGTCGGACACTTCTGCCAGATTATCCAATACTTGAAGTGTATGATAAAAATTATCTTTATGGGAAATGTTATCAACTGTTTCCGTTCCCTTGAGTTCGAGCAATTCAGGTAAAATGAATTCGATGAGACCCGTATCGTGCAGTAATTTAAATCCGATTGATGGTTTTGGGGTCGCTATTATTTTATTCAGTTCGTCCGTGATTCTTTCCTGCGAAATGATTGTCAAGCGGCTGGTATTCTGTTTAATCGATTGGAATGTTTCAGGAAACAGATCAAAGCCCAATTGGGAGGCAAACCGAACAGCTCTCATCATCCTCAATGGATCGTCAATAAAGGTTTTATCCGGATGCAAAGGGGTTCTTAAAATGCAGGATTCAAGATCAGCCAGTCCATCACAAATATCGATTAATGAACCGAAGTTGTGTTTCCTCATACTCAAAGCCATTGCATTTATGGTAAAATCCCTTCGTTTGATATCATCCTCGAAACTGCCGGCTGTGACGATTGGATTCCTGGAATCGTGCCGGTATGATTCCTTTCGTGCTCCCACAAATTCAATTTCGTAGCCCTTGTATTTAACCTGGGAGGTTCCAAAAGTTTTAAAAACATTTAATTCAGCTTTATGGCCTAGAGACTTGACAAATTTTTCCGAGAAAGCAATTCCGTCACCTATTACAACAAAATCGATGTCTTTTGAAGGCCTGCGAAGAAGTAAATCCCTGACGAAACCGCCTACGACATATACATCAGTTTGAATTAATTCACACAAGTCTGACACTCTGCTGAAAATATCATTTCGCGATAAAAAATGACTGATATGAGCCTGAATAGCTTTCAAAATAAAATCCTAAATTATTTAGCCGGAAAGACCTAAGTTTATCTCCTTTTTTGACCTGCTTGCTTGCGCTGCTGTTTTTGCATGTCTTCCAAACGCTGTTGCCATTTTGATTTCCCTTTTCCCGATTTCTTTTTCTTATTTAATTCTATTTTCTTTCTCAATTTATCTTCATCGATAAATTGTTTAAATAAATATTGCTGACCAAAAGTGATCATGTTTGCCAGGAAATAATAATAACTTAATCCGGCAGAATAATTATTAAAGAAACCAAGAAACATGATTGGCATAACATATTGTATCACCTTCATTTGTTTGGCCATGGCATCATTTCCACCGCCCATCATTTGGCTGTTCATACGGGTATATATGAGAGTAGAGATAGTCATCAACACAGTGAATAAACTAACATGATCGCCATAAAATTTATTAATGATAGGAACATAACCAAAAGTCCAGATCGAATCATAGGTTGATAAATCATGTGCCCAAAGGAAGTGTTCCTGCCTTAATTCTATGGAGGAAGGGAAAAATCTGAATAATGCAATCAAAATAGGCATTTGCAATAACATGGGCAAACAACCACCCATCGGACTGACACCGGCCTGCCGATATAATTTCATTTGCTCCTGCTGCAATTTCGCTTTATCTTTTCCTACTTTTTCTTTGATCACATCCAGTTCAGGTTTAAGTAAACGCATTTTTGCGGTGGACAAATAGGACTTATAGGTTAATGGAAGCAATATAATCTTGATAATCAAAGTGAGAAAAAGTATAATGATCCCATAGTTGTTGATGAATCTGCTTAATAAATTAAACACGGGAATAACGATACCAACATTCACCAATCGCAAAATATTTCGTCCCAGGAAAATTTGTTCCTCCAACTCAAGACCGATCTTTTTGAGTGTTTTATAATGGTTCGGGCCGTAATAAAAGTTTAAATCATAAGTCTGGCTGGGTGTATGATCAAAAGCAAAACTTAAGGTAGCATCCAGTTTTTTACCATAATTCTCATCCTCCATGGTTTCACTTTCTACACGTCCCCTGATAAAGTTGCTTTTGGAAATGAGTGTTTGAGTAAAGAAATGCTGTTTAAATGCAACCCATTGAATTTTCCCGTCCAGATCTTCAGTTTCATCTTTGGCATCATTCAAGCGCCCGGGTTTTTCATTTTCGTATCGATAATAAACAGTTGGATTACTTCCAATTATTCTGGATGTTTTAGTTATTTTACGCTCGAGGTAACGGGTTTTAGTATTCCAGCTCAGATCAATATATTTGATGGTTCTTGGTATAATCTGATCCAGTCCAATCATGTTAATTTGAAAATCAAGCATGTAAGAATCTTCATTCAGGCTGAATTTATGCTCAATGTATTGATGGTCGTCCAGTTTTAATACAAGTGTCACGCTGGCAGCATCATCTGTTGTCACTACGGATGAATAATTATCCACTTCAAAATACAGATCGCTGGTATTGACAATTTTATTGGAAGCGGAAAATTGATATCCGAATTCCTGTTCGTCCCCTTCAAAAAGAATCAAAGGTTTTCCGAGGTATGTTTTATATTTTTTTAATTCAACATGGGCTACCCGTCCTCCTTTCGGAGATAACTTGATCTTTAGTAAATTATTTTCCAGTGTGACCAATTCATCAGATCCTGATAGGAATTTTTCAAATTCAAGAGGTACGGTAATGTCATCGGCTTTATCATCTTCGATTCGATTCGTGTCATAATCAGAGATAGTTGCTGTATCCAAACCGACAGCCTGAATTTCGGAAAGCCTTTTTAAAGAGTCCTGGGCTATCAATATGGAATCCGCTATTCGTTGTGTTTCAGCTATTTCTTCCTGGGAAGGTTTGTTTATAAAATAAAAACCTAACAACACAGCGGCAATTAAAAAAAATCCTAGTATTGAATTACGATCCATTGGTTCATTTTAATTAGAGTGCAAAAATAGGTAAATAATGCATTGTGAAAAGGTATGACTATCTAAATATGATTTGGCAGGAGAAAAATATCCCGACTTTCTATATTTGTTGTAATCTTAATGGCAAGCATGTTACGATTTAATGTAAAACTGATCCTTTTAATGCTGAGCAAACCAGCAAGAGTCTGGGAATTGGTTGAAGAAAAAAATCCAGGCTTAAATGAAAGCATTATTTTTACACTGCTTCCATATTCAATTTGTCTTAGCATGGCTTACCTGATCGGGCCGCTTCGAATATTTGATCAACAGGACCTTTCCGACTTTATTTTCGCTATTCTCTATGGTATTGTACTGCCATTTAGTGTTATTTCTATAAGTGCATGGCTAATTTTTAAAATTTCAAATTCCCTAGGCTCAAAGTTTACTTTCAAGCAATGTTTTACCCTGATTGTATATTCCATTGTTCCTTTTTTTATCACCCACATGTTGATCCTTGTTCTTGATTTAAGCAGCTACTTTGAGATTGTCGGAATATACAGCATATATCTTTATATATTAGCTGGCAGGTCATTGCTTCCTCCTGCAAAAAGAGATTTTGCTGTCTATATAATCATTTCATTTTTAATTACTTCCGCGATTTACTTTGTGATCAAATATATACTGGGAGGAATTTATTTATTGCTTTTATATATTTAAAACCAACCTCAGCTGATTTTATTCTGGCTGTTTGATTGTGTACTTTTGCTGCTCTGACTTTTTATGAAAACAAGAATAAGCAAACACATTGATTCAGCTATTGAGTTGCTGACTAATAACCAATTGGTTGCCATTCCCACAGAAACTGTATATGGATTGGCGGGCAATGCCCTGAATCCGGAAACGGTACTTCATATTTATGAGGTAAAAAAGAGGCCTCATTTTGATCCTTTGATAGTCCATACGGATTCTATTGAAAAAATAAAGAGTTACGTCCATGAAATTCCTTTAATTATTCATGAACTGGCTCAAAAGTATTCCCCTGGTCCCCTGACCTTTGTTCTGCCCAAAAATGATAGGATTCCTGACCTGGTTAGCAGTGGACTTGATTCCATTGCAGTTCGTATTCCCGACCATCCAATGACATTGGACTTACTGAGTGCATTGGATTTTCCCCTGGCCGCGCCCAGTGCGAATTTGTTCGGGAAAATATCACCCACCAGCGCCCAACATGTTTATAATCAACTGAATGGAAAAATTCCATTGATACTGGATGGGGGTGATTGCAGCATTGGGATCGAATCCACTATAGTGAGCTGGAAGAACAATAAACTGGAAGTGCTGCGACTGGGAGGTATCACTATAGAACAATTAAAAAATATTGCAGGGGAAGAAAACATACATGCTCTAAAGAATGATCAAATAACTGCTCCCGGTCAACTCAAAAGCCATTATACAACTCAAACGCCTTTGATCATCGGTGATTTACCTTCCCTTATTGAAAAACATAAAGACAGTAAAATAGCCGTATTGTCATTTTGTAAAAAATATGATCAGCTTGAAAATCAATTCGTATTATCTCCTCATGCGGATCTTCATGAAGCTGCGCAAAATCTATTTAAAGCCATGCATGCGCTGGATGCACTCAAAATGGATTTCATTTTAACGGAGGTGTTTCCTAACACGGGTTTGGGACTGGCAATTAATGACAGGCTGGCAAGAGCTTCTTTCAGAGATTGAATTAATGAATGCCCCTGAATAGGCGGTTAATTCTTATTTTTTTGAATCCTTTTCCATCTTTGTCCCATGACATCCAAATGAATAGCGCTTTACCCACTATATGATCATCAGGCACAAAACCCCACATTCTTGAATCTGCAGAATTATGCCGGTTGTCCCCCATCATCCAGAAGTAATTCATTTGGAAGGTATAATCATTAATGACCTGGTTATCCAAATAAACTATTCCATTCTTCAGTTCCAGTGTAGGATTATTTTCATATACTTTGATGACCCTTTCATAGATTTTGAAATTCTCTAAAGTCATTTCAATTTGATCTCCTTTTCTCGGTATATAAATGGGACCAAAATTATCCACATTCCACTTTAAAGAAGGATAAAAGGGGTACACATTTGGATCAAATTCTTCTTTCCCTTCGACAATGGGTTCTATTTGAAGCACATTCCTCAATTCCTTTATTTTTACAGCATTTTCATCAGTTAACCACATGACAAACTCACCCTGATTTCCCATTAAAGTCTGCACTTCTGTAATTTGCATTTCGTGCAATAATCTTCGGTTAAATCCGGTTCCATCTGTTTTTACAAAATACCTGTACTGACCATGGCTGGGAAGATCAACCAGTTTATTATTAATATAAACCAAACGGTCTGTAATTATTAATGAATCTCCAGGTATGGCAATGCATCGCTTGATATAATTTTCTTTTTTATCAACCGGTCGCCAGTCTTCCATCGGATAATTAAAAACAACTACATCATTGTTTTCAATTTTTTCAAAACCGGGAATACGTTTGAAAGGTATTCTCCACCACTCTACATAAGATTTGCCTTTAACAATGGGCATGGTGTGATGTGCAAAAGGAAAAGCAATGGGAGTCATAGGAATCCTGGGGCCGTAGTTCAGTTTACTTACGAATAAAAAGTCACCAACCAGCAGGGATTTTTCCATGGATGAGGTGGGTATGGTATAGGCTTCAATTAAAAACCAGCGTATAATGGTTGCTGCAATGGCAGCAAAAATAATTGCATCCACCCATTCGCGTGATTTGGATTTTTTCCGCATGGCCAGGTACTCTTCCGAACCACCTGCTCCCTCATATTTAGGATTTTTGTATAGAACAAAGTAAATGAGAGATAAGGGGGCTAAAATGGTATAAAAAAACAACTGGGCATTATTATAAACTCCAAAAGATTTAAATATTCCAATCACTATAATAACCAGTATCCACAAATTTACACCTGGAATTATTAAAAGGAAAAACCACCACCAGGCCCTGCCGCTCATCTTGAAAATCGGAAAAAAATTGTATACAGGGATCACTGCTTTCCATGCAGGAATTCCGGCGATCTGAAAGAGTTTGAAGGCTGAAAAAGACAATAAAATATAATAGATGATGATGAAAATGTAAAAGCCAGGTAGATTCATGATTTTTAACTTATGTTGCTAAACAGATCTTTCATGGTGAAGATCCCTTTTTTATTGATAACCCACTCGGTTGCAATTAATGTACCAGCGGTAAAGCCTGCCCTGCTGAAAGCATCATGACGAAGGGTAATTTGATCTATATCTGATTGAATCTTAATTTCATGCGATCCAACTACTTCATTCTCTCTTGAATAATAAACTGGAATGACTCCTTTTTCATTTTCAGTAATGTCGCCTGTTTGAAGCTTTTTCCAGGTTTTTACAAAGTCCAGATTTTTTATCAGGATCTCTGCCAGTGTAATGGCCGTTCCGCTTGGTGCATCTTTTTTTCGGGTATGGTGGGTTTCACTTATGGAAACAGAATAGCTGTCCTGCTGGCTGATCATTTTTGAGAGCAGTTCACTCATTTCGAATAGGACATTCACTCCAATGCTGAAATTAGTGGCATAAAATAAGGTTCCATTCAATTTTTCACACAATTTTTTAACAGCATCCAGCTGTTCATACCATCCCGTTGTACCAACTACGATCGGTTTATTTGCCTCGAAGGACATAGTCATGTTGTGAACAGCACTTTCAGGTGTTGTGTAATCAATTGCTATATCCGCATCTGCAAATGCTGTAGCATCGAATTTGTATGCATTTTCAGGATCACATATTCCGGAAATCTTATGTCCTCGTTCTAAAGCGAGTTTTTCAATTTCTTTACCCATCTGTCCGTAGCCAAATAAAAATAGCTTCATCATATTAAAAAACTAAAGTTACACCAGTTGTGATCATTGGTTTTTTATGGTAAGAATAAGCGGCAACTGGCATCTCTATTTTCAACGATATATCATCGGAAATATCAAAATCACGTAAATGAGCGCCCACATAAGCATCAATTATATTTAACACGTAAAAACCTGCAGTGATCATCACTGATAATTCCAGATTTCTTCTAAATTCATCTCTTTTTTGCTGTAACTGTGAGCTGGACGAAAACCTGTATTGCGATGTACCATCAATCGGATCAAATTGATCAATGGTAAGCGAGTCGTCATCTGTTCTTAGAATATAGGCTTCCTTGAACATTTTGTAATAGCCATTATTAGTATAAATAAAATAAATGCATGTTGCCAAACCACCATAAATAACCGGTATTTTCCAATATTGTTTATTCGTGAATTGCCCCCAGCCCGGAATTAAAGTGGATTGCAGCAAAACTTTCCTGGGTTTTGGCAGATCTGTTTTATTCAGACTATCCTTCACTTGAAATGTGTAAGTGGCTGAAGGATAAAATGCCTGCTGACCCTTTGCAGGGCTAAAATAAACAACAATAAAAAACAGGAAAATTAAAAAGGCTATGGAACATTTAGACTTTATGCACACAATCTACTTTTTTGATATTAAAGAGGCAATTCGTTCAAGTTCTTCTTCCGATCGAAATGGAATTACAACTTCTCCCCTGCCATCTTTTTTAGGCTTTATTTTAACTTTAGTAAGATAGATATCCGAAAACTTTTTTTCCCATTGTGTATATTCCACTTGCTGTGACCTGGTATTTACTTTGGATTCCTGAGTATCAGTTCTTTGAATAACATCACTTTTATCCTGTTTAACCAATTCTTCCACTTCTCTCACGGATAGATCTTCTTTAATGATAATGTCCAGAATCGCCAGTTGATGATCCTTATCATCTATTGTAATTAAACTTCTGGCATGTCCCATACTTAGCTTATTGTCACGTAAAGCTAGTTGAATTTCCTCAGGCAGTTTTAATAATCGAAGATAATTTGTAACTGTTGTCCTGTTCTTTCCTATCCTGGCTGCCAATTCCTCCTGCTTCAAGTCACATTCTTCGATTAATCTTTTATAGCTTATTCCGATCTCAATTGCATTTAAATTCTCGCGGTGGATATTTTCAATCAATGACATTTCAAGCATTCCCTGGTCATCTGCAATTCTTACATAAGCAGGGATACTTTTTAATCCGGCACGAATAGATGCACGAATTCTCCTTTCACCAGATATTAATTGGTATTTTCCGCGCCCAATTTTTCTGACAGTAACCGGCTGAATGATGCCATGTACTTTAATGGATTCAACTAATTCTTCCAAATCAGCATCATTAAATGCTTCTCTGGGTTGAAAAGGATTGGCTTCTATTTCATTAATGGGAATTTCAGCGATATTATTAAGGGGAACCGGGTTTTTGCCGGTGATATCGGTATTAGAATCTGCCAATAATGCATTTAATCCTTTTCCTAAAGCCTGTCGTTTCGCATTCATTGATTTAGTCTACATTCTTTAATTCCTTACCTACAGGAAGATTATTATTTACCAATATTTCTTTGGCTAAATTCAGGTAATTTACAGCTCCCCTGCCTTCTACATCATGCATTAAAACAGGTATACCGAAACCGGGAGCCTCGCTGATGCGAATATTACGGTGAATGATGGTATCAAATACCAATTGCTGGAAATGAGTTTTTACATCTTCAACAACCTGGTTCGAAAGCCTTAAACGGATGTCATACATGGTTAAAAGGATACCTTCTATTTCAAGATTCGGGTGCAAATTAGTTTGAACTATCTTGATGGTATTTAATAACTTACCCAGCCCTTCAAGAGCAAAATACTCGCATTGAACCGGAACTATGACAGAATCAGAGGCAGTCAGTGCATTCACAGTTATAATTCCCAGGGAGGGAGAGCAGTCAATGATAATAAAATCAAAATCCTTTCTGATTTTAGTTATCACTTTTTTCATCATCATTTCCCTGTCAGGAAGACCAATCATTTCAATTTCAGCACCCACCAGGTCAATGTGTGAAGGGATTATGTAGAGATGGTCTATTTGGGTTTTGACTATTCCCTCATTCGGGTTTAAATTATTAATGATGCACTCATAAATGCTCGTTTTTATTTCCCTCGGATCAATGCCCAGCCCGGAGCTCGCATTGGCTTGCGGATCGGCATCAATTACAAGTGTTTTGTACTCAAGCGCTGCCAAACTTGCTGCCAGGTTAATAGTAGTGGTGGTTTTACCAACTCCGCCTTTTTGATTTGCCAGGGAAATAACTTTAGCCATGCAGTTTTTGTCTATTTGTTCTTTGAGTTATGTTGTAAGGGCGGATAGTAAAACTTATACAAGTTCACAATTCGCTTAACAAAATCTTATCACTTTACAAAGATAGAATGTTAATGCTATTTCCTGAATAAAAATTTGGAATGAATAAATTAATAATATCCTGTGGTTTTTACTGATCCATTTCCTTCTCCTTTGGATTCTGAACCATCTCTTCCATATCGAGATCTCTCCGTTCGTATTTACTACGCCAGTAATAATCACTCCGCTTGCTGACAGTGGCAAAATACAATAGAATACCAATGAAAAGTAAACGGGCAGCAAATGCCTCGTCAAAATTGCGAAAGATAAAAAATGAGGCTGCTGTATGCGCTACAACAGTGATCAGCATGATGATGGAGGAAAGACGTGTCAGTTCAGAAGTTCTGCTGAATCCTCCAATAATCACCAGGAAGCCAAAAATAGTGTAGATCACTGCCAGAATAAAGTACTCTGAATTTACATCAAGGTATTTTAATCGTTCACCATAAACAATCAAAATGTAGGTAAAAAGGACTAATCTCATGATCCACTGTGAGAAATTGTAGTATTTTCTTAAACCCATTAAGTCATTTCTGAAGGAACGCAAAAAATTCATCTCATTTAAATTTTGGTAATTCAAATTTACTATTAAAATCCAATCTGTTAAAAAAGTTTAGCACACAACGAACTTTCTGTTCATAACGGGAGAATCATATAACCTCTTTATTAAATCGTAAAATCCCTTAAATTCTTTTGATTATACGCTTCACTGAAAGGAATTTTATCTTAATTGTCTTTAAAAACAGAATCTTCAGAATGTTTCTTCATTTTGCGGAAAGCATTTCTCCAAAGGTAAATTAAAAGAGGTATCCATAACAATAAGAACAATACATTTTCTGACATGAGGAAAAAATCATACAATCCGTGAAAAAGGACCGGAAAAATAAAAGCCTTCATCAGATCAGATCTTCTATCCTCTCTTTTAAAGCGGGCAATTCCAAAATAGAATCCCATAATGACTCCTGCCAAAGCATGAAAAGGGACTGCTGTAAATGCACGTAAAATACCTGTATTAATTCCTCCATCCATCACATACATGATATTTTCAACCAATGCAAAACCAAGGCTTACAAAAACCGCATATACAATTCCATCAAATTTTTCATTGAAATTTTTATTCCTCCAAATCAGGATATAGACAGCTAAATACTTAAAACCTTCCTCCACAAATGCTGCCACCATAAAAGCATCGAAAGTTACTTTATAAAATCCTGTTAATGAATCCCCTAAAGGCTTTATAAGAAATGAAATTAATACAATGGGGATAACGATTAAACCCCCTGCTAATAAACTCAATAACAACAGACTGATGGGTTCTTTTTCATATTTGTCTCTAAAATAAATATAAAAAGCAATAATGATAATGGGTGCGATGGTTACTATGACAAGATCCATATTTCTATATTACATCCGCAAAAATACCTATTATTAAATTTTTGGATTCATTGATTCAATTTGTAAGTATTCAGGTTTAGTTATTTTTGCATTTTAAATTAACTCATGAAATGGCAATGAAAAATAAAATTATGGATCCAATTGGGCGCTTAATGGGCCAACGGTATAAATCTCATCCATGGCATGGCATAGAACCGGGCAAGGATGCTCCTGTTATTGTGGATTGTTATATAGAAATGGTGCCCAGGGATACGGTCAAATACGAGATTGATAAATTAAGCGGGTATTTAAGGGTTGACAGGCCTCAAAAATATTCCAATACAATTCCAGCACTTTATGGCTTTATACCGCAAACTTTTTGCTCTGAGCGAGTAGCAGAATATTGCATGAAAAAAACAGGGCTAAAAAATATCCAGGGAGATGCGGATCCAATAGATGTTTGTGTGCTGACTGAGAATGAGATCGTTCATGGGAACATAGTGGTTGAAGCCCGCCCAATTGGAGGATTCAGATTGATAGATGATCATGAGGCTGATGATAAAATCATCGCAGTTTTGAATAATGATGCTGTTTATGAGGGAATTAAAGACATTACTGATTGTCCCGAATTAGTAGTTGACAGGCTGAAACATTATTTTCTGACGTATAAGGACATGCCAGGCAAAAAGAAGGATGTTGAAATAACCCATACCTATAGTGCAAACGAAGCACATGAGATTATTTTATGCTCTTTGGATGATTACAGACACAAATTTGATTCCATCGATCAGGCATTATCCAAGGTATAAAATGGTTTGATAATTTCTTCCATAAGACGGCTTGTTCTGATGGCACTTTCCAGATCTGAAGGGGCTTTTCCTTTTCCCAATAATTCATCCACAATGGAAGTGATCATTGGCTTTTGGATATGAAGCGGAGGCTTCAGATCATACATTTCTTCATTTTCTTCTGTTGTTAAGATGATCGGCTCAGATGAAAAAAAAGAAAAAGACAGTTCCCCTGCCGAACCCATAATCTTCACTCTGTCCTTTTCATCAGATCCAGATGATACAAAAGACCATGCACCTTCCAGTTGTATTCCTTTGGGATAGGCTAAACTTGCTTTCACCGTATCTTCTGCTTGATATAGTTTGGCTTCATTAGTGGCAGATGATTTAATGATCTGTCCAGCACCCAAGTAATAATCCAGAATGTCTAATTGATGAGACGCCAAATCAATAAAATACCCGCCACCACTTATTTCAGGGATGACTCTCCACGGAAGATTACTTCTTTGAAGATCATGCTTATTTGCTGATCTGAATAGTTTTAGCTCAATGCGAGAAATATCTCCAAGGATATTTTCGTCCAAAATTTCCTTGATTTTTTGATAATAGGGCAATGCACGCCTGTAATAAGCAACAAACAATGGAATTCCAGTATTCCTGCTGCAATTCTTCATATCCATGCATTCCTTGTAAGTTCGAGCCATGGGTTTCTCCACATAAACTACTTTTCCGGCTTTCATTGCCTTTATGGCATAAAATGCATGTGAATCTGGGGGAGTTGCAATATATACAGCATTTATTTCATCATCTTCCAGCAGGAGATCTGCATCTGAATAATATTTTGGAATTTGATGTCGCGCAGCATAATCCATAGCCTTTCCCCTGTCTCTGCGCATTACAGCCACAATTCTGGAATGAGGAATTGCACTAAAAGCCGGACCACTTTTGACCTCAGTAACATGACCACAACCAATAAACCCCCAATTAAGATGCCTGTAAAGGCTCATACAGTGTGCAAATTGAAATGGAATCGAAATGGATGTGGATACTCAAGAAGCAGGTAAAACATCAGGGCAATGAGCAAAATCGCCAATGTCAATTTTATATAATTATTTATGGGGAGGGCAGATAATCCCCAAAATACGAGCAGCATGGGCCAGAGTTGAATAAGATCTCTCCAATAGAAATCTATCACATCCATATTTGCCAATAAAAATAGGGTGCCTAATACGATCAGAAGAACGCCCCAAATAATGCTTTTATACTGATTATCGTTCATTTCTGCCTGATTTTAAAAATCCTGAGAATAAAATCGTCAATCCGATCAACACCAGTAAAAAGGGCCAAAAGTCATCAAAGTCGATTCTTGGAATATAGCGTTCCATAATGAAAAAAGTACCAATAATGATCAAAATCGTGCCTCCAATCAGACCTCCCCTGCTTTTTTGCTCCTGTTCTGGAACATCAGTTTGGCGGTATTTATTCTCAGAATAATCCTTAGGTGGTGATTTTTCAGCCTGGTCTTGATTGAAGCTTGTATCCTGATCAATTAAAGTCTTTCTGGGCACAGCTATCCAGAAAATAATATAGACAATTACCCCCCAGCCACCGAAAATACCGGCCAGTACGAATAAAATCCGAACAATGGTAACATCCACATCAAAATACTTGGCTAATCCGGATGCAACACCTCCAATTACCTCATTGGAAGAATCTCTAAATAATCTACGTTGAGTCATTTGCTTTTATTTTAGTTGAAATTCATATACAAAGAAAATGCAAATTAGAGAAAATCAATTAATTGATCTGAAATTTCTACTTCATCTTTCAAATGTCCAGAAATTTATTGAAAGAAGGGGAAACAGAAAAATATTCAATTTGTTATGAAATTCCTTATCAAAAAAAAATAGTAGGTTTGAAATTCAAAATAAATAACAACTAATTAATTAAAATCATATTCAAATGACAATCTTAATTACAGGTGATGGACTTACGATTGAAAAAGTTGTCAGAGTAGCAAGAGATAATGAAAAAGTGGAACTTCACCAGGATGCCATTAGCAGGATGAAAAAATGCCGGGTCATGCTGGAAAGTAAAATAGATGCCCATGAAATAATGTATGGAGTGAATACAGGAATTGGTGAATTTTCAGAAGTGGTGCTGAATGATGACCAGGTTAAGGATTTTCAGAAGTATTTGATATACAATCATGCAGCCGGAATTGGTGATCCTGCTCCTGTTGAATATGTGAGAGCAGCCATGCTGGCCAGGATCAATGTTCATGCGCACGGCAATTCCGGTTGCCGACCTGAAATCACTTCAACATATATCGAGATGCTAAATAAGGGAGTAACTCCTTTTGTTTGCCAAAAAGGATCAGTTGGTGCTTCAGGAGACCTGGCTCCTATGTCACAGATTGCCTTGCTATTGATGGGAGAAGGCGAAGCTTATTATAAAGGGGAATTATCAGATGGAAAAAGTGCCATGGAAAAAGCAGGGATTCCCATCCCGGGCTTGCATGCCCGCGATGGCTTGGCTGCCATAAACGGTTCAAATTTTCTAACTGCCATGAGTGCTATATGGCTTTTTGACGCCAATAATTGGCTCAAACAGGCAGAGATAGCTGCTGCCATGAGCTTGGAAGCGCTGCAGGCCAACATGAAACCATATTCAAGAAAGCTGCATGAAGCACGTGGTTTTAAAGGTGCGATAAGAAGTGCTGAGGCTATTAGTAAATTAGTGAGTGGAGGTGATCTGAAAGAAGAAAAAATTAAAAGCAAAGTCCAGGATGCGTATTCTATGCGATCCACTCCACAGGTTATTGGTGCCGCGCATGATGCCCTGGATTATGCGCGTTCACAAGTTGAAATAGAATTAAATGGAGTGGGCGACAACCCGGTATTTTTTCCTGATGAAAATATACAGTTGAGTGGTGCAAACTTCCAGGGAACCCCGGTATCAGTTCCTATGGATATGGCAGGTTATTGTATTACCATGGTTTCTGTCATGTCAGAAAGAAGGATGAACAGGTTGAATAATCCAGCGCTAAGTGTGGGACTTCCTGCCTTCCTGACCAAAGGAGCTGGTATGTTCTCCGGTTTGATGTTAAGCCAGTATACAGCTGACATGATGATAGTGGAGCAACGGATATTATCTGCACCTGCATCCATTCAGTCAATTCCTGCGGCTGCTGACCAGGAGGACTTTGTGTCCATGGGCATGAATACGGCCATCAAAAATTTCCAGATCTTGAACAATGCCTATGGCATATTGGGAATTGAATTAATGGCTGCTGCACAGGCCCTGGATTTTAGGACTTATCATTTTGGAAAAGGGACAACTAAAGCAAAAGAAATTATTCGAAAATATGTTGAATTCCTGGACATTGACCGTCCTCTGTATCCGGACCACACAAAGATGCAGGAATTGGTGAAATCTTGTGAAATATTGCAGGAAGTGGAGAAAGTAGTGGGTTCACTAGAAGAATACCAGGTATATTAGATTTGACAACTTTTGAAAAGTTGTCAAATCTGAATCAAAATAAATTCACCACCTTCAACTCAAAATTATCATCACTTCCAATTACTTCTTTCAATTTACCCCGCATGACCGGGCTGTCGTATTCGGTGTAATAGTCAAAATTAAATTGACCAATGAGCATTACCTTGCCAATCTTGTCCGTTTCAACAGTATTCGCAAAGTAGTCGATTTCAAGTTCTCCAATACTGCGGATTTTACCTGCTAAACTGGCATCATTGCTTCTGGTAAAATAGTTCATTTTAATATTCCCAATGGAATACACTTTGGAAGCTTTATCAGGATCAACAGTATAATAATCAATGTAAATACTTCCTATTTTGGAAATTCGACCTGCCTTTTCCGGGACTTCAAAACTTGAATAATAATTGATATCTGTATCACCCATTTTAGAAAGTTTTGACCTTAATTCAACTTCTTCATATTCATCATAATACATATATTCTATGGGATTTTTTTGACCGAGGATTTCAATGCCCATGAAAAAGCCATTACCATTTAAAACTAAAGCCAACACATCATTTGAAGAATTTAGTTCAAACCGCAATTCGGTAATTTGTCCACTCGAATTAAGCTCAATAGATTTAAGAATCACATCCTGGGCTGAACTCACACTAAATTGAATTATGAGAAGTATAAAAACGATCCCTTTTATTGATTTTGCCATGCTGTTGTGGTTTAGGATATTCAAAAATAATAAAGTAATAATTAAACAATTTAAATTATTGCGCAATGATGTCCGTAACTTGAATCTACGAACAACTGTTTTTGAAATATTCAACCCATTTGTCACTCTTTCTTATGTTGGTGACAACAATAACAGGTTTAAACTTACCTGATATGGAGATTCTGCTTCCTGAAAATATTGCAGATTCCCGTTTGATGGTTTCACAAGTCACAAAAAAAGGGACCCGAAGGTCCCATGATTCATTTTCACCAAGTATTCAACCATTTTATCTTAATGACTGGCTAAGTATTCTGCAACGCCCTCTGAACTGGGTTTCATCGCATCATCACCTTCCTGCCAGTTGGCCGGGCAAACTTCACCAAATTCTTCAAAATGCTTTAAGGCATCCAGCATCCTGATAGCTTCAGCTGTGGAACGCCCGAGGTCGAGGCTGTTGACTAATTCGTGTTGTATTGTTCCTTTTTTATCTATCAGGAACAGGCCACGAAATGCAACAGGTGCTCCATTGAATACCCAATTGTTTTCATCATCCATATCGTATTCACCTGCCAAAACACCATAATTGATGGCAATTGTTTTGGAAAGGTCAGCAACTAATGGAAACTTAACTCCTTGTATTCCCCCTTTTTCAACAGCTGTATTCAACCAGGCCCAATGACTAAATTTCGAGTCAACCGAACAACCCACAACTACGGCACCTCTTTTTTCAAACTCAGCAATAGATTTTTGAAATGCGATGATCTCTGTTGGACAAACAAAAGTAAAATCCAACGGATAGAAAAAGAATACAACATATTTTTCTCCAATGTATTGTTCCAGTGAAAATTGCGCAACAATTTCACCACCATTAATAACAGCGTCTGCAACAAAAGCAGGTGCTTTTTTTCCTACTAAAGACATGATTTTTAATCTCCTTTTAATTTAATATTTCACCAAAAATTTTAAGACTAACCTCCTGTACATCAAAATTATCAATCTTTTTTGATTTAAAATAATCATGAACAAGTTTGTTTAATTCTTCATCTTTATAATCGACAATTTTTTTCGTTTTATTACAAATTAAGTGATTATGAAAATGAAGATCAGCATCATAATGCACTGAATCATCAATAGATTTCAGTTTCTTGATCAAACCACTTTTAGCAAATGTGTCTAATGTTTTGTATACAGTTGCCAATGATAGAGTCGGATACTCTTTTACAAGCCTGGAATAAATCATTTCAGCAGTTGGATGTTCAAGGGATGAATACAATTCCATATAAATAACCAACCGCTGATGTGTCACACGTAAATTATGTTCAACCAGCTTTTGCCTGCTATCTTCTGTGGAAATTTGACGATTCATTTAATATTTATTATTAGATAAGAATTATTATCAGATACAAAAATATATCAATTTAGTTGATTGACCAAATTAATTCGCCTTAGGATAGAACTTAATTCGAATTCTTACAAGAATTCCTCATTCACAAATTGCTCGAGAGAGAAAGATTTATCATGCCTCACCCCTCTTTCAGTATGTTTCAGAGAACAGCATTCAGTATAATAATCGTGTTCAAAAAAGAGGGTGTAATTATTTTCAGCAGCTTCATCCATGAATTTGATTTTTTCTTCCAGTGTGATGAGTGGTTTGGTATCATAACTCATAATATAAGGTAAGGGAATATGTCCGGTGGATGGAAGTAAATCCGCCATATAAACCAAAGTTCTTCCATTGAAATCGATCTGTGGAATAATTTGCCCCTGGGTATGCCCATTAAAAATCCGTAAAGAAATACCAGGATACAGCTCTTTTTCCTCTTCAATAAACTGGAGTTGACCTGAATCCTGCATGGGCAAGAGGTTTTCTTCCATAAAAGAAGCTTTTTCCCGCCCATTGGGATGAACAGCCCACTCCCACTGTTGCCGGCTTACCCAATAGTTGGCATTTTTAAACACAGTCTCGAAACCATCTTCTTTTCTTTTTACACCACCACCGGCATGATCAAAATGCAAATGGGTCAGTAAATTGTCAGTGATATCATCCAAAGTATATCCCTTGCTATTCAGGGATTTTTCTAAACTATCATCACCATGCAGAAAATAATAGCTAAAGAATTTTTTACTTTGTTTATCGCCAATTCCATTATCAATAAGAATACGCCTTTCACCAGTATCAATTAACAGGCAACGCATTGCCCAGCTACACAAATTATTTTCATCTGCAGGATTGGTTTTTTGCCATATCACTTTGGGAACTACGCCAAACATAGCACCACCATCCAGTTTGAAATAACCGGTATTAATAGTAAATAACTTCATGTTCAATTTAATTTTTCCTGCTTGTGTTTAGCATGTTCTGCCAGTTGATACAATGGAATGATTTTCACATCCAGTTTTTCCAGCATTTGTTTTGCATAATCCAGGTCTTCAGCAAAACCCAGCAAGTATCCACCCCCTCCTGATCCACAAAGCTTCAGGTAGTATACACTGGTTTCCAGGCCTTTTTTCCAGATATCCCTGAAAGGTTCAGGAATCATGGGGGCAAAGTTGATCAATAAATATTTGGATAATTCTTTAATATTTTTATAAAATTCCTTTACCTCTCCTTTTATAAAAGATCTTATGCAACTGTCACTTGCTGGTATCATTTCGGTTTGAAGTGATTTAAAAAAAGTATCGTTTTGGCACTGCTCCATAAAATAATTAACCAATGGGCCGGTTTCACCTATAGTTCCGGTATCAATCAGGAACATTCCTTTGCGATTTTCTTTATCAGCCATTTCAAGACCGATCTTGTCAATTTCTTTGTTGGCCTGAATTAGCAATGGTTGTTTCATATAGCAATTGAGGGGATCAAGACCAGAGGATTTACCATGAAAATAGGACTCCATCTGGGCCAGGACATCTTTCAGTTTCTTTATTCTGAGAGGATTCAGATTTTTCCTGTTATTAATTTTATCCAATGCATAACGATCATAAAGAGCAGCAACCAACGCACCTGAACTTCCAATTCCAAAACCCTGGGGAATATTGGATTCAAAAAATAATCCTTCCTCAATCTCACTTTCAAAGAGTTTGATGTCCACTTTGAATTTTAATTCATTCTGGTCTTGAAGTTTTTTCAGGAAGGAGAAAAAATTCCGGATACTTTTATTGGATTTAGTTGCAAAATCGTGAATGCTCTCCGGCACATGATCAATAAAATTAAGTCTCCCCTTGAACTCCTGAAATGGCACTGTAAGTCCCATTGAATTACAAATAACACCATACTCTCCGAAAAGCATGATCTTAGCATGAAATTCTTTGCCCACCTTTTTAATCATATTATACCATCAATTTTATTGGTCCATTCCCACTGCAATCATCAATCCATTTTTTAATTTGATGGCTTGCGATTAAATCATTTTCAATAAATTCTTTTACCTGATGCCTGTCCTTTTTTGGATAAATAAGATGCACATTAGGCCCTGCATCAAGAGTGAAGCAAATATCGACTTTATTTTCTTTACGAAAAAATCTGATTTTGTCAATAATGTGGATAGTGTCAGGATCCATCAAAATGAAAGACATCTTTGAAGTCATCATCATAGCATGCAAACTCAAAGCCTCATTCTCAACTATCTCCATAAAGTCCATGGTGTTTCCGCTTCGAATGGCTCCAAGAATACGTGTTAAACTTGCTTTTGCCTGCTTAAACCTGGATTTTGCATATGGATGATCCTGCATGAGAGCATGCCCCTGGCTACTGCTCACCTTTTTCACACTTTCATTTACTATTAAGATGGCATCATTTAAAAATTCAAAATTGGGATGAATTTTTTCCCTAAATGGAATGGCAAACTCATTGGAACTTGCAGAAAATCCTTCATGCCGGCCCCATAAAACCATACCCCCGTAAACCGAGCGCGAAGCACTCCCCGATCCTAAACGGGCAATAAAACTGGCTTTTTTATAAAAATCCTCTTTGATTTTGAGCGATTCAAATAAATCATTTTCAATGGAACATAAACAAAGTGCCAGAGCGCTCATACTGGAAGCAGATGAAGCTATGCCAGCTGAATGGGGAAAGGTATTCTCCGTCTCAATTCGGATTTTAAGTTGATTCAGAAAGGGGAAATAAGTAAAGATGGAGGTCAAAAAGCTGTTCACTTTTTTATGAAATAATGGAGACTCCTTCCCCTCAAATAGCAATTCAGTTTGCAATTTGCCACTGCCTGAAAAAGAATAAGAAACCTTCATTTTTGTCAAGGCGTTCTTCAAAGTCAGACTGAGTGAAGGATTTTGTGGCAATTGATTTCCATATTTTCCCCAATACTTAATGAGCGCTATGTTTGAGGGACTTTGCCAACAAACAACACCCGGCTTCATGTCGGAAGTTAGTAAAGATGTGGATTTAGGAAACAAAATATTAAAAATTTTCAGTACGAAGTTAACTTTATAATCAAAATAATGAATGCCATAAGCAATTCAGGATTGTTTAAATTATTATTTCTGTTATTCAAAAAATTACTAATTTAGAACCATCAGAATAATTTAAGTATTCGTTAGATTCCTTTCTTTTCTGACGAAAAACGTATTTTAGATGGTCGAATTTAAAAAAAGAAAAAAGAAAAAAGTATCAGATTCTGGTCGAAAATACCGATGGTTAAATAAGTTCATCCTTATTGTCGAAGATGAAAGGACAAATCATATGTTAATTGACCTGATGTTAAGACCTACCAGTGCCAGGATGCTATGGGCCATGGACGGACATAAAGCGGTGCAGCTTTGTGAGGAACATGAAGATATTGATATTGTTTTAATGGACATCCGCCTACCAAAAATGAATGGATTTGAAGCAACGAAAGCCATAAGGGAATTTCGTCCGGATCTACCTATCATCGCACAAACTGCCTATGTGATGGAAGAAGAAAAACATAAGGTGATTGAAGTAGGATGTAACGATCTGGTTACCAAACCTATTAAAAAAGAAATATTGTTAAAGAAAATATCCAAATACATCGACAATAAATAAACATAAAGTCTGAAAATGGTAGAAGTGAAGAAAAAGAAACATTATGATTGGATGGAAAAATTGATCCTTGTGGTGGAAGATATGGAAACCAATCATATGTTGATCGACAGTATTTTGAGAAGGACCAATGCCCAGGTGCTGTGGGCCATGGATGGAGAAACTGCCATAGAGCTATGCAAAGAACATGAATCTATTGATATCGTATTAATGGATATCCGTTTACCAGGTATTGATGGCTATGAGACGACAAGAGAAATCCGTAAATTCCGACCAGATATTCCAATTGTCGCTCAAACAGCCTATGTTTATCATAATAACAAGCACCTCGTTTTAGACGCAGGCTGTGACGATTTGATAACAAAACCCATAAAAAAAGATGTTCTACTTCGAAAAGTGAACAAGTACATTAATAAAAGAAGTAATTCAAAGGCTTAAAGTGATTTTTGCAGCACAAGATCATTAAACTGGATTATTGAATTCAAGCCTTTATCCTCAAAATATCTTTTCGTTTCCTTTTCTTCTTTCATGGATGAAGCAAGAACAAAGTCCCCTCCCCATGCCCCTAGAGATTTAATTTCACCTGCAAAGTCTCGAAACCGTTCATTTTTTACAGGTTTTTTATCAATAATGGAGGCGATCAATTTTTCGTGTTCCAGCAGATATCCATTGAATTCAGTCTGATCTGCAGCTGCAATCATTCGATAAGTCAGATTGCTAACATATTCAATATCAGATTCCCTGATGCTGGAAATTGCATTAAATCGTTGAACTTCCTGGGTAGAATCTTGTTTCCTGCCCAGGTATACAAAATAAAGACGATTGGCAAAAGCGGGTTTAAAATCGATTGGATTTTTGATGGGTTTATGATTTACTAACTGGTATACTAAAGGGCCATTGTTGTTTGCACAGGCAATGTCATATCCAGAGCCGCCCATGGTGGAGTTTAAAAGCTGAAAAGGATCAGTATCAGACCATTGCGATATAAGGGAGATTAGGGTTGAGCTGCTTCCAAGCCCCCAATTCCTGGAAAAAGTAAGTTTTGTTTTGCATGTTACAGAACGATCAGAGTGAAGAAAATCAGGATTTAGCTTTTTAGCCTCCTTTAAAATGGATGCTAATCTTATAGCGATTGCCTCATCAGTAAATTTTCGAACCTCTAGTGTTGAAATGTTTATTTCTGCCTCAAACCATATTTCTTCAAACTCATGACTCCTCCAGTGAAGTATGCCTTCTCCTTCCAAATTTTCCACTTGAAGTATTTGCCCCACCACTAAAGGAAGGGCAAGTGCTTTGGCACCTTTTAAAACCAGGTACTCACCAGTTAATAATAACTTTCCATTTGAATAAAAAGTTTTGATAATTATTATTTTCTTAAAAGGTCCAGGAATTCACGAACAGCATTGAAACTCACTTTTTTATCTTTAAAATGCTCAACTGATTGTATTTTTTCGCTGTCTGTTGCATTGTAATTATTAAGAATATTCAAAAGGTGCATTTTCATATGTCCCTTTTGTATCCCTTTTGTAACCAGTGTTGTAATAGCTCCGAAGTTATTGGCCAGGCCTGCGGTTGCAGCTATCATCATCAGTTCATTTGCACTGGGCTGACCCAGTAATTCAAGACTTAATTTTGCCAGTGGATGCAGGGAAGTAAGTCCTCCGACTGTTCCTAACGCCATGGGAATGGTTAAGATATACTTAAATTTTCCATTTTCAATGTTCACCTTTGTTAAACTGCGGTATTTTCCATCTCTTGAAGCATAGGTATGTCCGGCTGCTTCTACAGCCCTGAAGTCATTCCCGGTTGCTAAAACAACGGCATCTATTCCATTAAAAATTCCCTTATTGTGAGTAGTCGCCCTGAAGGTATCTACTTGAGCAATTTTAACTGCCATCTCAAATTTCTTAACAAACTCTTCTACTGTCCGTCCATCATCAAAAGGACCTAAATCAGCTATGTCACATTCTACCCACGATTGAATCAAACAATCAGGAGTATAATTGGATAATATGGACATAATTACGTTGCATTCTTTTTCCTGTCCCTCGAAATAGGGCATATTATACAGGAAAGACCGTAGTGTCATAGCAAAATCCTCCAGGCAGGAATTAATAAAGTTTGCCCCCATGGAATCGACCGTTTCAAAAGTGGCCTTCAGTTGATAGTAATCAACAATCTCATGAGTCATATCCATTAATTCGATATCCAGTATCCCCCCTCCTCTTTCTTCCATTTTAGCCGTAATTGGCTTTGCATTCTTTATCAAACGCAGTTTTAATTCTTCAAAATGAGATTTAAGCTTTGGCAAATCTCCCCGCCAGCTAAAATGAACCTGCCCCACTTTGACCGAGGACACAACTTTGGCATGAAAGCCGCCTCTTGTTGACCAGAATTTAGCACTATTTGATGCCGCTGCAACTACTGAACTTTCCTCAATAACCAGGGGCAGCAGGTAATTTTTATTATTAATGATGAAATTGGGAGAAATACCATATGGAAAATAGAAATTCGTAATGGTGTTTTCACTGAATTCATCAAGCAGTTTTTGAATTTCCTTGTTTTTGTGCCAGAATGATTTGAACTCCTTGATTGTTTGTGCGGGATTGTCAAAATATTCAGATACTAATTTAATCTTATCATCTTTAGACAATTTTGAGAATCCTGATATAATTTTTGACTTAGCCATTTAATAACTCTTTATGTGGTTACAAAAGTAATTTATTTGAATAAAACTAATGCTGAATAATAAATACTAAATCATGGATCGTTTGATTTTATTCGATTTTTTGATCATTTGGTAATTTATTGGCATTATATATTTAATTTTACAAGCTGTAATAGTTGTTATTACAAGCGAAATACCATATTAAATGAACTCAAAAACAGCCGTTATTTTTGGTTCGACAGGCCTCATTGGAGTTGAATTAATCAATCTATTTATTGAGGACGATTATTGGGAAAAAGCAGAGGTTTTTTTAAGACAGGCACTGCCCATCACCTCCAATAAAATTTCGCAACATGTAACCAATTTTGAAAAACTTGACCAATACGCTCATTTGATCAAGGGAGATGTGCTTTTTATCTGCCTGGGCACCACCATGAAAAATGCCGGAAGCAAAGAAGCATTCCGCTATGTGGATTTTGAACTTCCTTATAAGGTAGCCTCCATTGCACATGCGAATGGAGTTAAAACACTGCTGTTGGTTTCAAGTCTTGGTGCCAATCCTCAATCTTCTAATTTTTATTTAAGAACCAAGGGAGAAATTGAATCAAAACTGCAATCCATAGGTTTTGAATCTTATTATTTTTTTCGCCCCTCTATTTTATTTGGAAAAAGAAACAGCAGGCGAAAAGGAGAAAATTTCGGAAAATTTCTTGTTCGGGTTTTGAAGTTTGCTTTAGTTGGAAAATTAAGAAAATACAGGGGTGTTAAAGCGTCTGCAGTAGCTTTTGCTATGAATCACATTGCAAAAAACGGCTTTAGCAATAAGATCATAGAATCAGAACAAATTATTGAACTGGAAAAATCTTAAAATCCTAATTGCCAATCTTCTTTTATTGCTGAGAATTCAGGATTTTTAATCGCTTGTTTGACCTTTTTCAGAAGTATGCCTTTATCTCTTCCAAGCATCCCTTTAAGAATCAAATGATTTGAGGCGTGATCAGATCTGAAAATTGAACATTCTAAATTCGAATGTTCGAGGAATATTTCCATTTCATGAACCAGATCAACCTGGTTTAGAGGTTCAAATTCACCAGGGAACTGTTCAATAAATTTTTTCTCCCCATAAGGAAAAGTCAGAACAAGTGTTGAAAGATATTCCGGTTGAATTTCGTTAATTAATCTGGCAGAATTTACGGCATGTTGATAAGAGTATTTTTTTCCTCCAAGGCCATTAACAACCATCAGGGAGAGTTTGATTCCTGCTTTTTTAGCTTTTAACGAACCCAATAAAGTGGATTCATAGCTTTCTCCTTTATTGACTTTCTGCAATAATTCATCATCTCCTGATTCTATCCCAACATACAACAAATCCAGGCCAGCCTCATGCAATTGATTCAATTCTACATCCGATTTTGAGAGGATATCTTTCGGCAATGCGTAAGCAGAAATTCTGTGAATTTTTGGGAATTTATCCCGTAATTTTTTAATAATATTTAAAAGCTTTTCTGCAGATAATACCATGGCATTTCCATCCGCAAAAAAGACTCTTCTTACATCTGTATTATAGCTTGCTAAAAAGTTGATCTCCTCGATTATCTCTTCCTCTTTTCGGACACGGAATTTCTTTCCTTTATACATCTCGCAAAAAGTACATTTATTCCATGAACAACCAATTGTCAGCTGTAATATAAGTGAGTTGGCCTCGCTGGGAGGCCTGTATAATGGCATGTCGTAGCCCAGGTGCAAAAATCTCATACTATTTTATTTAACGATCGGAATAACACTTAGCAACTCCAGATTATTAAGATCACTATAGCTGTATTGATACAATCCATCTTCACCAATCATCATGGCCACATCATTAAAAGGTATGATATCAAAAGCATGAATTCCGGGAAAATGTTTTATCAAATTTTTATCGATATTTTCCTTATCCGTGGCATCAAAAACTTTCAATCCGTCATCTCCGTCACAAATGAATAATACATCATTGTCTATTCCCAGGCCATAAGGACCGGTTAATGCGAAGCTTTTCAGAAGAGATGGGTTTGTAATATTAGAAATATTAACAACATCTAATTGATTGGAAGTATTGTTGTTACATCCACTTCCTGCCCTAAGTGTCACATAGGCATAATCTCCTTCCACAACAACCGGATCGCAAGATCGGAAATGATCCAACGCCGACAGGTAGGAAGGATTTGATGGATTTCCCAGGCTGTAGATCAGCATACCCGTTGTCGATCCAACGAATAAATTACCGTCATAAACAAACAAAGTTTCAATGACGCGCACAGTTTCAACAGATGCTCCCATCATGGGAGCAGGTGTATTAGAAATATTAAACACATGGATATCCTGGTCATTAATGGTATACAAATAATCCGTGTAAATTATAAACCTGGCCATTGAACCGGCTATACCAACGGCATTTGGAACAAAGTATGTGGTGGTCTTTTCACCAGTTCCACCTGCAAATGCATCGAACATGACCAATCGACCTCCTCCAAAATAATAGTTCCCGGTTACATCCATTTTTTCCGTGATTTTTTCAATCTTCCAGCCAGTTACCACCCCATTGTCATGATCCAGAGGAGCAATAGGAAAAGTCTCATCAAAAGGGGGTAAAGATGGTTCAAAAACATCTTCCAGGCGTTTTGTAATGCTGATATTACTTAAGGTGCTGATATCCAATGCCAATAAATCGATATAGCTGTCAGCATATAAAATATTTCCTTTAATGGCGATGTCCACATTTCCGGGGATGCTGATAAAACCGATATTGCTTGGTGCAGAAGGGTTTGAATTGTCAATCACATGAATTCCCTTGAATAATTCATTGATATATACTTTTCCTCCTTTAAAATATATTTTGCCCGTTTTTTCTAATGGCATAGGAGCTTCAAATGTGATTGGAATTGACCTGAATTCGTCATAAGACATATAAATAGGCACATTGGCGATATAGGTATATTTCTCAGTAGATTTATCACATGAATAAGAAAAAAGTACAAATGATAATATAACTGTCAGTTTTAAAATGTTTTTAATTTCTAAATTTTTCATGATTTCCCTAATTAAATTGCACTTGACAACTAGATGATATGCATGAAAAATAGGTTGCGTCCTGATAAAATATTTTTCAACATTTTATGTTCATTGTAATAGCAAGCTTTGTGATAATAATTTCATTGTTTTTGCATATAATTTCACAACTTTGAAAAATATTATAAATAACTCTTCATATGATTAACTTGAATATGGCTAAAAGAATTACTTTGGTTTTTATTGCTTTGTCGTTCGGATTGTTGGTGGTAGCTCAAACTAATTTGGAGGATGTAGTCTACCTGAAAAACGGAGGGCTTGTCAGGGGAAAGATCATAGAGTATTTTCCGGACAAACATGTGAAAATTGAAACTTTGGGAGGCAATGTCTGGGTATTCCAGTCTGATGATGTCC